>DNLZ01000073.1:3109-3252 GCA_003488325.1 Planctomycetaceae bacterium | reverse complement strand
GCCACTCCTCGACGACCATCTCCACCAGAGAGTCGCGGAGGCGACCGTGCATCGAGAGTCGCACGGGAGCACGCCTGAGCACGTAGGACTTCAGGGGGCCAAGTTTTTCTGCGGCCATCCTGGCCTCCCCTTCGTGGAAACCG
>DNLZ01000073.1:662-2929 GCA_003488325.1 Planctomycetaceae bacterium | reverse complement strand
CCGACAGGCCACTCCTCGACGACCATCTCGACCAGCGAGTCGCGGAGGCGGCCGTGCATCGAGAGGCGCACCGGAGCACGGCGCAGGACGTAAGCCTTCAGCGTGCTAAGTTTTTCGGCGGCCATCCCGGCCTCCCATTCGTGGAAACCGACGCCTTCGGCGTCTTGCAGGGGCAGGTGATCGGACACCGACAGTCGACGTCCGCGAGGCCGTCGCCGGTCTTCTCGCGTCCTGTCCCCTTGCACTTGCAGCCCTCTTCGCACCCGATCGTGGGAACGGGCGCCGGTGCCGGGGCAGGCGACTCCATCACGCCGTATGCCCCGGCCGCGGCAACCAGAGGCTGAAGATTCTCGTCTGCCACTGGGGTCGACGGCACGCATGAGATGGGGAGCGCGGCCAGAGTGGTCATCAGGATCACGCCGGCGACGTCTGCGATCACGTCTGATCTCATACATTCCCCTCAGCGCCGTAGTTGGTGAGTTTCCGAGCGGGCCAGCCGGCGACGCTCGACAGCGCGACGACCTGACCACGCAGAAGGACCGACGCCTTCGTCCAGTAGGCGCCTTCGGGAATCTGTAGTGACGTTCCTCTGACGGTGCGTGGGCCTCGATTCCACCGACCGCCCCACGAGTTGAGGACCGCCGCCAGAGGCTCGCCGTAGAGAGCGATCGTCTCAGGGCGATCGTCGAATCCGACCAGTCCTTGGGCGTGAGCCCACGAGCCGACCACGACCGGCGAGAAGCCGTTCTCGTCGCGGGCGTTCGACCACTTCAGCATCGAGCAGAAGTAGCAGCCGTATCCGGCGTAGAGGAAATCCCTGATCTCCTCGACGCTCTTCAAGAACGTCGCCGTTCGCACGAGGTGCTGACGGCCGATGTTTCTGATTTCGTCGGGCGGTTTCGCGGACCCCCACTTGCCGGCGGTTACGTCGTTGTACTTCGTGAGGTCAAGGCGGACCTCCGGGTACGGCTGCCTGATCCAGATGCCGCAGTCGTTCGTGATCGCTCGTGCTGCGCCGGAGCACGTCCAGCCCTCTCCGTTGTGCCCTCGCCACCAATACGCTGCTTCGCTCGCGAGAACGCAGTTCTTCACGCCGTCCGGCGAGACTTCCGGCTTCCCCTCGACCACGCCGCTGACCTCGTCGGGCCTGCCGTCGATGATCTCGCACGTCCAACTGGTGAGGGCGCCTCTCATCAACGCCCATGTGACACAGTCGCCGCGGCCCTGCGGTGGTCCAGGCCAGCATCCAGGCCAGACCCGCATGACGTTCTCCCAGCGGGCGACCAGTTGGCCCTTACCCTTGTCAGCGAACTCCCAGGCGTGTGCGACACTCGACCCGTCTGGGTCGCCGCCGTGCCTGATGATCGAGTCGGCACAGATTTCGTCTTCGCGAGGGTCGATCCATGCCCCACGCAATCCGGCGTCATAGTCGTGGAGCGGGTCGAATTCACTCATCGCGCTTCACGGCGAATACGTAAGACAAGACCTGACACGCCGCGATCAGTTTCGCGCTCGTGTCCCGGTCTAGCGGACGAATCTCGGCGCCGGCCGCCGCCAGGAACGTCTGATCGATCGCCGCGGCGAGGCCGGGGTACTTGCCGACCGACGCCTTGTCGATCGCGAGGCGGAGCGTGCCCGCATGAAACGACGCGAACTTGTCGGTGCTCGACACGACGGGGTCGTCGCGGTCGCGGTCGCGTACAAGCACGAACGCCATCGCGTCGTAGAGGTTCGACAGGTACTTCCTGTCGGATGGCAGCATCTTCGGCAGCACCGGCCGCAGCGGCTCCGCCCAAGCCAGAAGCACGGGGTCGGGCTTCGGCACGTCGGAGTCGACGGTCACCGGCGTCGGCGGCCAAACGATGCTCAGGACAGACTGCTTCCACGCGAAAAACAGGATCAAGGCGGCCACGACGAGCCTCACGGCAACTGATGTCATTTGTCGGACCCATCCACGAGGCCAAGTGTGAGCACGTCGATCGCCTGCTTCCGGGTCTCGTCCAGGCAGTCGGTCGACCTGAGCCGGAGGCGGACGTTGGCGAGCGCCAGCATCGCCGCCTGATAGGAAGGCCCGAGCCTCTTCGCAGGCGGGTGATCGCCGTCATCGGAGAACACCCACCCGACCACCCGCTCGCCGGCCGCGTAGACCTGCGGCCAGATCGCCACGAGAACGGCGGCGACGACCGCCAGAATCTGCCCGGTCGTCATGCCGCCCCCCCGAAGAGTTTTCCATACGCCCAGTCGAACATCGCCTTCCCCTCCGGCGT
>DNLZ01000073.1:0-240 GCA_003488325.1 Planctomycetaceae bacterium | reverse complement strand
GAGCCGATCGCCTGAAGTTGCGCGATGAGTGGCGCCCACTCCGCGAGGAGTTTGAGTTTCTCGATGAGCGGAAAGCCCGCCCCGTAAAGTTCCTCGTCGTTGTCAATTTCCACCCTGCACCTCCCTGTGCCTCTGGAGAAACGCGATGTACTGGGCTGACAGCGTCCGAGCCATGCTGGTCACGCCGCCGTAGGTTGCCGGAGCGGGGTCGCGGACCTTCGCCACCAGCGGCGGCGAGTC
>DNLZ01000065.1 GCA_003488325.1 Planctomycetaceae bacterium | reverse complement strand
AGGCTGTTGCTTTCGCACGATACGACGACAGGGGGGGTCATGCGACGCCGACGCCGCACGCGAGAACTGGGGTGCGAGCGGCTGGAGACCCGGCGGCTGCTCGCCACCGTCTCGCAGCTGCCGGTGGCGATGTGGATCGAGGGGGATAACGGCGACAGCGGGTACTACTCGGGAATCGTCGATTACGCGACGTCGGCGCAGCAGCCCCTGACCGCCGCCAAGCTCGTGCTGCGGCTGGCCGATCCGGCCTCGAGCGACCCTTCGATCAGCCAGAACTTCCAGCTCGACGCGAAGTCCGCGCTCATCAGCACGATCCTCACGCTCGACGCGAAGGGCTTCGCCGGCGAGATCGCGCTCGTGCCCGACTTCACGAGCGGCGGCCACGTGTGGAACTGGTCGCCGGCGGGCCAGCAGTTCACGGCCGAGTGGCAGAAGGCCTTCTACTGGGCCCACGAGGCCAACACGATCCTCGCCACGAACGGGTCGAAGCACACCTTCATCTCGGAGATCACGATCGAGGCCGAGTCCAGCGGCATCCCGGCCGACGAGGACACGCTCAACGCGATTCGTGCCTACCAGGCGACGTGGTGGCCCGAGCTCGACGGATCGCCCCAGTTCGTCGGCACCGGCCTCGCCCACGGCTACACGAACCTCGCCCAGATGGCGGGCTGGACCCAGGGGGCCGGCGCGGCCGACCGCCTGCTCGATGCCGCGTACTGCGAGCTCTACAACATGACCGAGTCGGCGGGGGGCACCACGTACGTCGATGCCTACGCCGCGGGCAAGACGCTGACGAATCCGCAGCCGCAGGCCCCCACCACGATCTACTCCGCGGCCCGCAACGTCGCCGACCCGGCTGCCACGATCTTCGGGACGCCGACCGACGCGACGGCCGCGAGCACGTTCGGCTACTTCGTCGGCAAGCACACGAGCGGTGGCATCATGCCCGCCGACCTGTCGCGGACCTACCTCATCTTCAGCACCGAGCACGCCTCGCAGGGGCTGGGGCTCATCGACGCCTTCGGCACGTGGGACGCACCGGTCGCGGGCCCCGGTGCGGGCGTGGACGAGTTCATCGAGTTCTGCCGGAAGTTCACCGACCCGTCCGATCCCGCCGGGTTCATGCCGTTCTGGAGTCAGGGAAGCCAGCAGACGGTCATGACGCCCCCCAACATCTGCGTCTTCCAGTATCAGTTCCTGCCGCAGACGTGGCAGGCCACGCCCGCGGGCCTGCCGACGGCGTCTCCGCCGACACTCGAGGACCTCGTCCTCTGGGACTACCGCGAGTGTGGGAGCGACGCCACCTCGCTGGCGACGTACCACACGTGGCTGCTCGGCTATCTTGCCGACCATCCACCGCAACGGCTCGTGCTCTATGTGAGCGATCCCGCGGTGGTGCAGAACGGCTTCTACGAGCCGACGGCGGCGCCCGCGTTCGATGCCAAGGGGAACCCGACGAACTTCGTCGGGTTTCTCCAGAAGGCGGGGGCCATCGGTGGAGGCCGTGGAGTGGCCGCGACGCCCCGCGTGCCGATCGAGATCCTGATCGACCGGCTCAGCTTCTCGAAGCCCGTGCCGGTGCCGGCCGGCTGGAAGCAAGCCCCGACCGGAACGCCAGCAGAACTGACGCTGCCCGACGATTGGGCGAACCTGCCCCGGGCTTTCAGCTGGCTCGCGACGCTGCGAGCCAACGCCGCGGTGCCGGCGGGCCTCATCCCGCGGCTGACGATCGATCCCGAGCTGTCGAAGGGGGCGACCGGGCTGACGGGCGACTACGCCTACCAGCACATCGCCTGCTGGCTCGACTGGGCCAAGCGAACCGACGGCTACCCCGCCGATCTCGGGATCGGCATGGCGCTCGAGGTCGATTCGTCGGTGTTCGCCAAGGTCAACACGATGACCTTCCCGGCGGCGCTCAATCCCACCAACGGCATGCCCGTCCTCGAGAAGTCGTGGCTGGACTTCGACGGCTCGAGATTTCTCGACAAGGACAACCCGGCGGCCGTGTATCCGATCTACCGCGATCCGACCATCACCGACCCGATCCTGTCGATGGCCTACATGGAGACGTACGTCGGCGGCGCCCCGAACGCGTCGTCCTACTACCGCTGGATGAACGATGTTTCCGGCACGACCGTGACGCCGCAGAGTCCGGCGAAGGCCGCGGCGGACCTGCAGAAGAGCCTCCTCCAACGCCCCTACGCCACGGGCGACGGCACGATCACGGTCCAGAGCCTCGTGGCCACCGGCACGGGCACGAACTTCGAGCAGCTCGTGCAGTACGACGCGATCACGGCCACAGCGGACCCGGCGAGTTATTGGAAGATTCAGGACGAGATCCCCGGCGGCACCACGCTGACGCTCAAGGGAAGCGGTGCGGACGTGACGAACAGCCCCTGGCTGTTCACCGAGTTGGCGATGGACTGGCAGTCGACCGTGATCCAGCCCGGGCAGGAGTCGCGCATCACGTTCGTCTTCAGCGCGGAGCATGACGTCGGGCAGGGAATCCCGTTTTTCGGCTACTGGCAGGAGGCGGACTTCCTCTCGTTTCTCGGGTCGACGCAGCAACGGCTCGCGACGACGACCCCGGCCGACGTCGTGTTCGTCACCGCCCAGGATGACAACGGGCCCACGGCCGGGGTGGGCGTGCCCACGACGAACTACGCGATGTACACGATCCGGCAGATCTGCGAGGCGTGGAACGTCGCCGCCTACCCCGATGCGATGCCCCCGCCGGCTCCGGTGGTGACGCTCGCCGATGACACCGGCGCGAGCGACACCGATCGCGTCACGCGCGTCGGCACGCTGTCGATCGACCTCGAGGCGGGCGCGAGGGCCGAGTATTCACGCGATGGCGGGCGGACCTGGCACGGACGCTTCGTCCCGCGCGAGGGATTCAACGCCATCCTCGTCCGGCAGGTCGACGAGGCGGGCAACGCGTCGGCGGCGACGACCTTCACCTTCGTCCTCGACAGGGCGCCTCCTCCCCCGGTGCGGGCCGTGCTCGCAGACGACACGGGAAGGAGCGCGAGTGATCGGGTCACGACCGACGGCCGGATCGCGGTGGTCGGGCGACTGGCGGGTGCCGCACTCGAATACTCGACGGATGGCGGCCGCTGGGCGGCCGCATTCGTGCCGCAGGAGGGCGTCAACGTGGTGCGGGTGCGGCAGATCGACCTGGCCGGCACGCCGTCGCGGCCGTCCCCCGCGCTCCGGTTCGTGCTCGACACGATCGCGCTCGCGCCGACGGTGCGGCTCACGTCCGACACGGGGCCGAGCCCGAACGATCGCATCACGAGGGACGGACGCCTCACGGTCCTCGGCACGGAGCCCGGTGCCCGCGTCAGCTACTCCGCCGACGGCGGCGCCACGTGGACCGCCCGCGTGCGGCCCGTGCGGGGCCAGAATCTCGTGCTGGCCCGCCAGGTGGACCGGGCGGGAAACGTCTCCCCCTCGGCCGGCCTCTCGTTCATCCTCGAGCGCGAGTCGGGCGACACGACGACCGCACGTCCTCAGAGCCGGGATGCCAGGGCGACGGGCGTCACCCGCAGGATCAGGCGGTAGAGCGCCGGCAGGATGAACATCGTGAAGAGCGTGCTCGTGATCACGCCGCCGATCACGACCGTGGCCAGCGGCCGCTGCACCTCGGCCCCGGTGCCCTCCGACAGGGCCATCGGGATGAAGCCGAGACTCGCCACGAGCGCCGTCATGATGATCGTCCGCATCGTCCCCGCCGACGTCTCCTCGATCGCGATGTCGCGGGCGGTCCCCTTCGCCAGCCGTTCCCGCAGGGCGCTCGCGAGCACCATGCCGTTGAGCACCGACACGCCCGAGAGCGTGATGAAGCCGACCGCCGCCGAGATCGACAGCGGCATCTCCCGCAGCGTGAGGGCCCAGATGCCCCCGACGCACGCGAAGGGCACGCTCACGAACAGGAGCAGCGTGTCGACGAGGTTGCGGTAGGTGAGGTAGAGCAGGGCGACGATCAGCAGGAGCGCCAGCGGCACGACGATCGTGAGCCGCTTCTGGGCCCGCTGCATGTTCTCGAACTGGCCGCCCCATTCGAGGCGGAACCGGCCCGGCGGCAGTTCCACACGCTGGTCGATCGCCTGCTGGGCCTCGGCGACGAATCCGCCCACGTCGCGGCCCCGCACGTTGCACTGCACGACCACGCGCCGCTCGCTCCACTCCCGGGTGATGAACTTCGGCCCCGAGATCGTCTGGATGTCGCAGATCCGCTCGAGGGGCACGGTCTCTCCGGCGGGACTGCGCACCGCGATGCTGCCGAGCACCTCCGGGCCGCCCCGCAACGGGTCGGGAAGCCGCACGACAATCGGGAACCGCAACTGCCCCTCGACGATCTCGCCCACCGACTTGCCCCCCACGCTCTCGATGATGTCGAGCACGGCCTGCGCCGAGATGCCGTAGCGGGCGATGTCGTCCTGCCGCACGGCGACCCGCAGGATCGGCTGCCCGGAGACCTGCTCCACCGCCACGTCCACGCCCCCCGGCAC
>DNLZ01000205.1 GCA_003488325.1 Planctomycetaceae bacterium | reverse complement strand
CTTGCGCACCCGCGATCGCGGCCCACATGAGCGATGTCGCGATCAGGCAGACCGCGAAGACCCTCTGGGCCCGGACAGGACGGAGCGACACCAGCTTGAACGTGCGTGGAGCGATCATGGGACTGTTCATGGGGCTACCGGATGTCACGGGGCGGGTGCGACGTCGTCATCGTGCCACCCCGGCCCGGATTCGAGACTAGTTGCGGCACCGTGCCGTGGCAACGAAACGACTCATGACGCCGGAGTGCCGATGCACCCTCCTCGGTAGAGTCGGCCGGTCAGCGGCGGCGACTTGCGGCGGAATCGCAGCCGATCGGACCCGATCACCGGCAGGCCCTGCGGCCCGTGCCGAGCATGCGGGTCGTCCGGATGGCATGGCCTCATCGAGCGTGCAGCGGCACCCTGCCCGCCCGATCACCCGGCTGACTGCGACGAGGCGCGTCCTGCCCGGATCCGCCGCCAAGGGCGACGGCAGCCCTTACGCTTCCGGGCCCCAGCAGACCGCACAACTCGCCGAGCAGGGCCGGCGACCACGCGACGCGGTCGCGATCGACCTCGAGCAGCACGCGCGTGCCGTCGACAAGATCGAGGAAGAGCCGCACCGGCACGGGACCTGGGTGACGTCGCAGCAGCTCCGCGAGACGATCGAGCGTCGTGGCATCGTGCCGCTTCTCGTCGACCTTGATGGTCACGGCCTTTACCGGGACACGGCCCACGTCCGCCAACGGCACCGCATGGTTGACGACGAGGTTCGTCTCCTCGCTTCCGGCCCGACGGTCGATCGACCCTGCCACGAGGACGACGGCATCGGGCTGCAGGATCTCGCCACAGCGGGCGTAATCCTCGGGCCAGCAGATCGTGCGCACGAGACCGTCCATGTCCTCGAGGTCGAACATCGCGTAGCGGGTGTGGGTCGATCCGGGGCGCGGCTGCTTGGTGTTCGAGAGCTTGAGGGCCGCCACGAGTCCACCCACGACGACGTCGCCCTTCGCCGGCACTCCCGCGAGCGCCGCCGTGCCGTGCGTGCAGATCGCCTCGAGCAGATCGCGATGCTCTGCCAGCGGGTGGCTGTGAACGTAGTAGCCGAGCACCTCCTTCTCGTTCGACCGCATGACGAGGTCCGACAGCGGCGGCACATCGGGCAATCCCGCAGGTGCCGGCTCGGCGACGGCCACCGGCTCGTCCATCGCGTCGAAGAGGCTCTTCTGGCCGCTCTTGCGGTCGGCGAGCCGGGCCGCCCCGCCGGCCATGGCGCGCTCGATCCCGGCGAGCAGCTGGCCACGGTGCCCGCCGAGGGCGTCGAGCGCACCGGCCTTCGCGAGGTTCTCGATGGCGGACCGATTCACGATCGACGGATCGAGGCGGCCACAGAAGTCGTGCAGGTCCCGGAACGGGCCGGCGGCCTTTCGTTCCGCCACGAGTGCCTCGGCGGCCTGCACCCCGCATCCCTTGATCGCCGCCAGGCCGAAGAGAATCCGCCCGGCCGAGACCGTGAAGTCCGCACCCGACGCGTTGACGTCCGGTGCCGCGACCTCGATTCCCATCCGTCGACAGTCCTCCACGTGCTCGACGAGCGCGTCCTTCTTCTTGAAGTTGCGGCCCGGGATGTCGCCCGACAGCAGGGCGGCCATGAACTCCACCGGGAAATGCGTCTTCAGGTAGGCCGTCTGCCATGCGAGGAGGGCATAGGCCGTCGAATGGCTCTTGTTGAACCCGTAGCCCGCGAACTTCTCGATGAGGGCGAAGACCTCCTCGGCCTGCTGCTTCGTCAGGCCCCTGGCCTGGGAGCCGGCGACGAACTGCTCGCGGAACGCCGCGATGGTCTCGAGCTTCTTCTTGCTGATCGCCTTGATGCAGGTGTACGCACTGGAGAGCTCGATCCCGCCGAGCCGCTCCAGAATCCGCATCACCTGCTCCTGGTACACCATCACGCCGTGCGTCTCGGCGAGCACCTCCTCCATGACCGGGTGCAGGAACTCGGGCTGCTTCCGCCCGTGCTTCACGTTGACATACTCATCGACCATGCCGCCCTCGAGCGGCCCCGGTCGGTAGAGCGCGTTGACCGCGACGATGTCGAGAAAATGGTCGGGCTTCATCCGCTGGAGCAGGTCACGGATGCCTCCGCTCTCCAGCTGGAAGATGCCCTTCGTCTCGCCGCGACAGAGGGTCGCGAACGTCGCCGCGTCGTCGAGCGGAAACGCCAGTGGGTCGAGCCTCCGCTGCCTCGTGCCGTGCACGATCTCGAGCGTCTTGGCGACGACCGTGAGGTAGCGGAGGCCGAGGAAATCCATCTTCATGAGCCCGGCGCGTTCGACGTCGCCCATGGCCCACTGGGTGATCACTTCCTCCTTTCCCGTCACCCGCTGGAGCGGCACGTACTCCACGAGCGGTCGGTCGGCGATGACCACGGCGGCGGCATGCGTGCCGACGTTGCGGGCCAGCCCCTCGATCCGCCGCGCCAGCCCGACGAGCTCGGCCACCTCGGGATCGGCCTCGCACGCGTCGGCCAGTTGGGTGCCAGGTGCGGCGGCGTCATCGAGCGAGATGCCGAGCTGGTCGGGAACGAGCGACACGATCTGGTCCACGCGCGGCACCGGCATGCCGAGCGCCCGCCCCACGTCCCGAATCGCCGCGCGGGCCGCCAGCGTGCCGAACGTCCCGATCTGGGCGACGTTGGCCTCGCCGTATTTCTCCTTGACGTAGTCGATGACCTCGCCACGACGTTCCTTGCAGAAGTCGATGTCGATATCGGGCGCCTCGCGACGGTTGACGTCGAGGAATCGCTCGAAGAGCAGGTCATACTCCAGCGGACAGACGTGCGAGAGGTGGAGCGAGTAGGCCACGAGGGCTCCGACGCCCGACCCCCTCGCCGCCGCCGGGATGCCGCGCTCCCGGGCGTGCCGCACGAAGTCCCACACGATCAGGAAGTAGCTCGCGAAGCCCAGCGTGTCGATCACGCCGAGCTCGCGATCGAGCCGCTCGATCACGTCCTCCCGCAGGGGCCCCGAGCCTCCCGAGGCCGGCGGCACGCCGTCGGCCCACCGCTTCGCGACCGAGGCATACCGCTCGTGCAGGCCCTCGAGGCAGAGCCGGCGGAGCTCGGCCGACGGCGTGAGGCCACCGGGGACGTCGAAGCCGGGAAAATGCCTCTTGCCGAGATCGAGCTCGATGGACACCGCATCCGCGATCGCCTGGCTGCGGGCGACGGCCCCGGTGACCACGCTTCGGTCGAGGCCTGTGAACGCGGCATGCATCTCGGCCGGGCTCTTCAGATAGAACTCGGCGGAGTCCATCTTCATCCGCGTCGCGTCGTTGCGGAACCGGCCGGTGTTGACGCACAGCAGGATGTCCTGCGCCTCGGCGTCCTCGCGGTTGACGTAGTGGCAGTCGCACGTGGCCACCGGCGGCACGCCCATCTCCGCCGACAATTCCAGGGCCACCGAGGTGATCTGCCGCTGCAGTTCGAGCCCGTTGTCCTGGATCTCGATGAAGTACCGGTCGCCGAAGGTGGACTGGAACCAGCCCGCCACCTCCCGCGCCTGCGCGAGCGACTCGTGCTGCTCGCGGGACGAACCGATCAGGGCCCGGCTGAACTCGCTGGACAGGCATCCCGAGAGACAGATGAGCCCTTCACCGAACTCCTGCAGCAACTCCCGGTCGATCCGCGGCTTGAAGTAGAACCCCTCGAGATACGCCTTCGTCGCGAGCTGCAGCAGGTTCGCGAAGCCGATGCGGTCACGCGCGAGAAGCGTGAGGTGGTAGCTCGAGTCCTTCTGGCTCCCGGCATCCTTCTGGAACCGGCTGCCCGGGGCGATGTAGGCCTCGTACCCGATGATCGGGTTGATCCCGGCCGCCTTCGCCTTCCCGTAAAACTCGAGTGCCCCATGCAGGTTGCCGTGATCCGTGATCGCCAGCGCGGTCATCCCCAGTTCCGCCGTCCGCGTGACGAGCCGGTCGATCGAACTCGCCCCGTCGAGCAGGCTGTAGTGGCTGTGGCAGTGCAGGTGCGCGAACGGGGGCGTGCTCATCCATGGGCCTCGCAGGATGCCCCGGAGTGTAGCGGATGACCCGCCAGACACCGCGAACCTTCGGCGTGCTCAATCGCCCCGCGGATCGGCGATATGCCGCAGCAGTTCCGCGAGCCTCGCCTGCATGTCGAGCACGGCCTGCCACTCCGCGAACTCGACCTCCACGCGGTCCTGGCCGGGGCGCAGCACGGCCACTTCCGTCGCCCGTCGGAGCACGCCCTGCACGTAGTCGAGGAGTTCGGCGAGTTCCGCCGTCTGTGCGGCGCTGAGTCGCTCAGGCAACGGGGGCGGCCCCGACGGGAGCGGGGAACGCACGTCGGCGACGTCCTCGATCACGTCCGAGTGGTGTTCCACGAGTCTGTCGATCCGCTCACGAATCTGCTGCGGCTGCACGCCGGCCCCATCCGGATGACGGGCGGCGAGCTCCGCGATCCGTCGATCGATGTCCTGAGCCGAGCCGACGAGCAGGAGCGAGCGACCGAGGGCGATCATGTCGCCGTCCCGGAGGATGCGCACGCTGATCTCCTCTCCATTGACCCGCGTGCCGTTGGTGCTCTCGAGGTCGGTGGCGACGATCTTGTCGTGATCGGACTGCAGCTTGAGGTGATACCGGCTGATCCGCTCGTCGTTGAGCTGGATCGTGTTGCCCTCCTCGCGGCCGATCGTGACCGGTGTGGGCAGACGCGAAAAGACGCGCCCCCGATCGGCGCCGTGGAGCACGCGGAGCGTGATGGATGCCATGGGTCGATCCGAGCCTCGGGATTCCGCCCCGCTCCAGCCGAGCGGCCGCAGCTCCCTTGCCGTCAAGAATACACGTCAGGAGACGGGAGCGGGCGGCCGAAGGGCGTGCCGCCAGACGTGGGGTGTCGACCAACGCGGGGTCGTGGTTTTTTCGTCGCTGCCCCGGTACGCTCACGACGGGGGGCGTGCCTCGGCATGCACCCAATCACAGCCGCGCCCGTAGCTCAATTGGATAGAGCATCGGTCTTCGGAACCGAGGGTTGCAGGTTCGAGTCCTGCCGGG
>DNLZ01000101.1:13065-13219 GCA_003488325.1 Planctomycetaceae bacterium | reverse complement strand
TGCCGGCCATCGGGGGCGATGCGGACCGCCGCGTCGGTGGGCGTGAGCGCGCGCACGTCGGCGACGAGGTCGGCGAGCGTCACGTCGATCTCGTGCCCGACGCCCGCGACCACCGGGATCGGCGAGGCCGCCACCGCCCGCACGAGCACCTCCT
>DNLZ01000101.1:0-12741 GCA_003488325.1 Planctomycetaceae bacterium | reverse complement strand
CCCACAGGTCCTCGAGGCTGCCACCACCGCGCACCAGAGCGATCACATCCACCGCAGGTCGCAGTCGGCCCGCGGTCGCCAGCGCGGCGGCGAGCTCCTCGGCGGCCCCCGCCCCCTGCACACGGGATGGCACGACGACGACCTCGGCGCGCGGCCAGCGACCGTGCAGCGTGCGCAGGAAGTCGGCGATGGCAGCCCCGGTCGGGCTCGTGATCAGGGCGATGCGCCGGGGAAACGGCGGCAGCATCCGCTTGCGGCCGGGGTCGAAGAGGCCCTCGCCCGCGAGGGCGGCATGCAGCCTGCGCAGCCGCTCCTCCAGCGCGCCGGTGCCGATGGCATGGAGTCGGTCGATGGTGAGCTGGTAGGTGCCTCGCGGCGCATAGACCTCGAGCCGACCGTGGCACACCACCGCCAGGCCGTCGGCCGGCTCGATCGCCAGGAGTGGCACGGCGCTCCGCCAGACGACGCCGCGGAGGAGGGCGGTCTCGTCCTTGAGGGCCAGATAGATGTGTCCGGACGATGCCCGCGTGAGGTTCGTGATCTCTCCGGCCACCCACACGTCGGCGAACCGTGTCTCGAGCTGCTCCTTGACCCGACGGGTGATCTCCGACACGCTCATCGCGTCGGCAGGCGGGTCGCGTCGGTCGTCGCTCGTGGTCGGGGCCATTGCCACACGATATCCCGCGGGTGCTCGGGACATCCAACCGCCTCCCGGGTTCGCGGCCCCACGTCCTCCCGGATCTCGCATGACATCACCGCGCTCCAGCGACGCCCCGGCCGGGCCGGCCTCCGCCTCACGGGGCGCCCTGCTCGTCGTCTTTCTCACGGTCTTCATCGACCTGCTGGGCTTCGGGATCGTGCTGCCGGTGCTGCCGCGGCAGGTCGAGCCCTATCTCGAGGCCGTCGGCATGCCGGTCGAGGGCGGTCCCGGCGGCGCCGTCATCGGCGTGCTCTTCGCGGTCTTCTCGCTCATGCAGTTCGTCTTCAGTCCGTTCTGGGGGCGGCTCTCGGACCGCATCGGTCGGCGGCCCGTGCTCCTCGTCAGCCTGACCGGCTCGGTGGTGTTCTACGCGCTCTACGGATGGGCGGTCAGCGTGCCGACCGACCCCGCCCCGACAGCGACGGCGGCATGGTGGGCGCTCGGCCTCGTGCTCCTCGCGCGCGTGGGAGCGGGCATCGCGGGCGCCAGCGTCGGCACGGCGGCCGCGGTGATCGCCGACTGCACCACGCCGGAAAACCGGGCCCGCGGCATGGCACTCATCGGCATCGCCTTCGGCGGCGGCTTCACGCTCGGGCCGCTCATCGCCTACTTCGGACTCGCGCTCTTCCAGCGGGAGCGCTGGGGCGTGGGGGCCATCGCGTCGCTCCTGTCGTTCGTCGCCCTCCTCATCGCGCTCTTCGTGTTCCGCGAGACCCGTCGGCCCGGCGCCGGGCCGACGCGGCCGCTGCACCGGGTCGCGCGGAGCCTCGCCGTGCTCCGCATGCCCTCGATCGGTGCCCTCGTCCTCGTCTACTTCCTCGCCATCTTCTCGATGGCGAACTTCGAGTCGACGCTCGCGCTGTTCACGGAACGCGCCTTCGGGATGGGCGACGACGCCAACTTCCTGGTCTTCGCGTCGGTCGGATGCGTCCTCATGATCGCGGGCGGCGGCTATCGGCCGTTGGCGAAGCGGCTGGCCGAGCGCAGGCTGCTCACGATCGGCGTGCTGCTCATGCTCGTGGGGCTGGCGGTGGTCGGGGGCGTCGCGGTCGCGCTCGCCGGACGCGACGGTGTCGCCGGGGCGGGAAGTCCATGGAGATGGATCTTCTACGTCGCGGCGGCCCTGGCTGTGGCCGGGTTCGCGTTCGTCAATCCTTCCGTCTCCGCGCTCATCTCGCGGCAGTCGGGCTCCGACCGTCAGGGGGAGGTGCTCGGCGTGAACCAGTCGTTCGCCTCGCTCGCCCGCATCCTCGGTCCGCTCGCCGGGCTGAGCCTCTTCTCCCTCCATCCGTCGCACGGTCTGCCGTACGCCGCCGCGGTCGTCGTGCTCACCTGCGTGACGCTGCTCATTCCGCGGATCGGGCAGCCTCCCGCCGGCGCGGCCGAGGCGGTCGCGGGAGGGTGATGTCCGGGATGCGCGGTCAGGAGGCGCGGCGAGGACGCTCGGCCCCGAGGCACCGCCGGGATGCGTGTCCGGCAGCGCTCACTCCGCGGCGCGTGTGAGCCCGAAGGCCTCGAGCTTGCGATAGAGCGTCGCGCGGCTGATGCCGAGCTCGTTCGCGGCGTTCGGCACGCTGCCTCCGGCACGCCGCAGCGCCTCGATGACCAGCACCCGCTGCCACTCGTCGAGCCGCAGCGTCGAGGCGCCGGTGACACAGGCCCCGACGCGCTGGTCCGTCGCCCCCGGTCGCGGCTCGCGAACGAGCGCCTCGGCGGCCTCCGCGGAGAGCGCGAGCGTGCCCTCGGGCACCTCCTGCAGCGGGTCGAGCGGCACGGTATGCAGCGAGGTCGGATCGTCGTCGAAGTCTCCGCCACCGCCCACGTCCTCGGCGCGGCCGGCACAGGCCGCCGAGGCGAGGCTCGCAAGCGCGACGAGAAAATCGAAGTCGGCGTCCCGGAAGCTGCCTCCCGGCGCGGCTGCCGCGAGCACGGCATCCCCGCGCCGCCGTTCGGTGACGGGGATGCACACGAGTTCGTGCGCGCCATGCCGCTGGCCGTCACGCGGCTCGACGTGAATCCATGCGGCCTGCCCCTCGTCGATCACGCGACGCACCGGATCGACCGCGACCAGTTCCATGAGGTCGCATCCCGGCGGGACGACGCACACGGGATCGAGCCGATCCGCGCCCGCGCGGAACCAGCCGAAGCTCGCGCCGCCACAGTGCTCCGCAGCCAGTTCCAGCGACGTCCCGATCACGTCGCGGATCGTGCGCGACGCGAGCAGCCGGATGCCCGCCTGATAGAGGAGCAGCTGCCACCGCACGCCGTCGGCCGACGACGCCGACCGCTTGAGGGCCACGCCCTCGAACCGCCCGACGGGGCCGCACCGCACGAGCCGCATACCCTCAGGGGCATGCGGCGGCGCGTCGGTCGGCGCCGCGAGGTGGAACACGAGCTCCGACGTGCCGACCCGCAGCACGGCACCGTCGGTCAGCGTGGCGGTCGTGACGCGCGTGCCTCCGAGCCACGTCCCGTTGCGGCTGCCGAGGTCCCGCAGCGTCCATTCGTTCGCCGCGGGATCGAAACGAAGGGCCGCGTGAACACGGCTGGCGAGTCGGTCCGGAAGCACGACGAGCGCCTCGGCGGCGCGACCGAGGACGTTGTCGATCGCCGGATCGAGCACGAAGGTGGGGCCCGCACGGCCCGCGATCAGCAGTTCCACGGCCGCTTCACGCTGGTGGGCGGTCGATGAGCTGGCCGGATCACTCGACACGGGGCGACTCGGGAACACAGCGAGGCGGTAAGACGACGTCCCTGCGTACTATACCAAGGCTGCGTCGCCGCCCGCGGCCCCGGGGTGCCTCCGTATGCGGAAGGTCGTGCTCGAATGACGATGATCGACGTCGAGGAAACGCCCGGTGCACGCGGCCGTCTCGTCGGGCACGACGGTCCCGGGGAGGGGTGTTCCCGGCGACCGGCTGCCGCCGGCGTGCCGACCGCCGGGGTGCGGGAATGGCCACGGCAGTGCGGTCTCGTGGTGGTCGGCCACGGCACGGCCGACCCGCTGGGGGCTGCGGAGACGGCCGCCGTGACCGCGTTGGTCGCCTCACGGCTCCCGAGCGTGCCCGTCGAGCTGGGCTTTCTCGAGGTCATCGAGCCCGCGATCGGCCCGGCCCTCGCGCGGCTCGCGGCCCGCGGCTGCCGGCACATCGTCGCGGCACCGCTGCTCCTCCTCGCCGCCGGCCACGCGCGGCGCGACGTGCCTGAGTCGCTGGCGACCGCGGCGCGGTCGCTCGATCTCCAGGTCACGCAGGCGGAGCCGCTCGGCTGCCATCCGCGCATCGTCGCCCTCTCCCGCCACCGGCGCCGTGCGGCGATGGCGGCAGCCATCCCCGTGACACCCGCAGCGACGGCGCTCGTCATGGTCGGTCGTGGCGCGAGCGATCCGACGGTCGTCGGCCAGTTCGAGGAGGTGGTGGGCCGGTCGATCGCGGGCGATCCGGCGGCGCCGGCCCATGTGGGCTGCGGGTTCGTGGCGGTCGCGCGACCGCGGCTGGACGAGGCCCTCGCGCAGGCGGCGGGGATCGCCGGTGTTCGGCGGGTCGTGGTGCAACCGCACCTTCTCTTCCGCGGTCACGTAGAACGCGAGGTGCACGCCGCCGTCGACCGCATGCGACGCGAGGCCCCGGATATCGAGTGGGTGACGGTGGAGCGGCTCGGGGCGGCGGCGGACGTCGCCGCCGCGCTGGTCGATCGGGCCGCGGAGGCGCTCGTCGCCGGCTCGGCATGGGGTGCGAACGGAGTCTGACAGCGGTTTCGGGTGGGGGCGAGCTCGTCTCGTCAAGGACCGGTCGAGTCGTCACAATGACGGGTCGGTCCCGTCGGTTCCGCAGCCTCGAGGGAGTCAGGTCATGGTGCGTGGTGTCAGGGCGACGGCAGGCGGCAGCGAATTCCGATCGACGACGGCCGTGCATGCGTGCGCGATCGCGGTCGTGATCGCCCTCTCGGCGGGTCTCGGGGCGGCGTGGGCGGAGCAGCCCCCCGCGGCGGCCGTGGTGGCCGGCGCCCCGAAGCCGGGCACGAACGACCGGCACATCGCCGTCGCGGTGCGGCGGCATCTCGAGCGCGAACACTTCCTCCGCCAGCCGATCGACGACGCGATCGCCCGCCGTTGGTTCGACACCTTCCTCGAGGCGCTCGACCCGATGAAGGTCTACTTCCTGCAGAGCGACGTCGACGCCTTCGCGGCGCGGCGTGATCAGCTCGACGACCTGGTGAAGCGCGGCGATGTGGGATTCGCCTACGAGGTGCTCGAACGCTTTCTCCAGCGGGTCGACGAGCGGCTGCCGCTGATCGAGCGACTCATCGTCCAGGAGCACGACTTCACCGCTCCCGAGACGATCGTGATCGACCGCAAGGCGACGCGCTGGGCCCGCGACGCCGCGGAGGCCGAGGACGTCTGGCGACGGCGCATCAAGTACGACCTCCTCGTGCAGCGGATGGAGAAGACCCCGCCCGACGAGGCGAAGGACAAGCTGCAGCGGCGCTACCGCAGTTTCGCGAAGCGGATGCACCAGATGACCGCCGACGAGCTCCTCGAGACGTTCCTCTCGTCGCTCACGAGCAGCTTCGATCCGCATACGAGCTTCATGTCGCCCGACACGCTCAAGAACTTCGAGATCGGCATGAAGCTCGAGCTCGACGGCATCGGGGCGCAGCTCAAGGGCGAGGACGGCTACACGACGATCGTCGAGCTGACGCCGGGCGGTGCCGCCGACAAGGACGGACGGCTGAAGGCGAAGGACCGTGTCGTGGGGGTCGGGCAGGGGAACGAGGGTGAGATCGTCGACGTCGTCGACATGAACCTCAACGAGGTGGTGCGTCTCATCCGGGGCAAGCGCGGCACCGTCGTGCGGCTCAAGGTCGTCCCGGTCGGGGAGACGGCCCCGAAGGTCTACGACATCACGCGCGCGAAGATCGAGCTGAAGGACGCGGAGGCCCGCGGCGAGGTGATCGAGCACGGCGCGAAGGCGGACGGCACCCCGTGGCGGATCGGGGTGATCAACCTCCCGAGCTTCTACATGGACATGGCGGGTGCCCAGCAGGGACAGGCAGACTACAAGAGCAGCACGCGGGACTGCCGGCGGCTGCTCGACCAGTTTCGCGAGCAGGGCGTGGACGGCGTCGTGCTCGATCTGCGCAACAACGGCGGCGGCTCGCTCCCCGAGGCGATCAAGCTGACGGGGCTCTTCATCGACCGTGGCCCGGTCGTGCAGATCAAGGATGCCGACCATCAGGTGCGGCCGTACGACGACACGGAGGCCGGTGTGTCGTGGGAAGGCCCGCTCGTCGTGCTCACCAACAAGTTCAGCGCCAGCGCGAGCGAGATCCTCGCCGGGGCGATCCAGGACTACCAGCGCGGGATCATCGTGGGGGACGAGGCGACCCACGGCAAGGGAACGGTGCAGAGCCTGCTCGACCTCGGGCGGCAGCTCTTCCAGCGGTTCGACAACGCCCCTTCGCTCGGCGCGATCAAGATCACGATGCAGCAGTTCTACCGCCCGAGCGGCGCCAGCACGCAGCTCGAGGGGGTCAAGAGCGACATCGTGCTGCCGAGCCTCACGACGCACCTGCCGGTGGGGGAGGGCGACCTCGACCATGCCATCCCCTTCGACCGTGTGCAGCCCGCGCGGTACACCGCGGTGGACCGGGTCAGCGCGGCGCTCGTCGAGCGGCTCCGCGAGCGGTCCGAGTCGCGCGTCGAGGGACGCAAGGAGTTCGCGAAGCTCGCCGACGACGTCGCCCGCTACCAGCGACGCAAGGACGAGCAGACGATCTCGCTCGTCGAGGCGGAGTTCGAACGGCAGTGGAACGAGGGCAAGGCGGCGGATGACGAGGAGAAAAAGCTGCAGGAACTCGATGCGTCGCAGAAGCGGCCCGTGGTGCGTCGCGACTACTGGTTCGACGAGGCGATGAACGTCACCGTGGACTATCTGCAGGCGCTCGTGCGGCCCGAGGCCGTCGCCGAGGCGCCGCGGAGCGCCGAGGTGGTCCGACCGACCCCGGCCGTGCCGAGGCCCGCCGTGCCCGCGCTTCCCTGACACCATCGCGGTGCCGTGCGGCACTCCCCGCGTGATGGGCGAGGGCACAGGGCTTCAGTCTGCCCGCTCCGTGCGCACGAGCGAGGCCAGTGCGGCCGCCGCGTCGGGATACATCAGCGTCACGCCGAGATCACGGAAGAGCCTCGCGGGATCGACCCGTTTGTCGGCCGTGCGGCCGCGCGGGAGCCCTTCGGGCGTCATCGCCCGGGGGTCCGCCCACGTGGGGGACGGACTGCCGGTGAGGGCCGCGAGTCGGCCGTACCAGTCACGCCTGAGCACGGGGTGGCCGTCGGAGACCACGTAGAGGGGCGCGGGTGCCGGCGCCGCAGCCACGGCACAGACGATGCCGGCCGCGTCGTCGACATGGATCATGTTGAGCCAGCTGTCGGGGTCGGCGTCGATCGGTCGACCGGCCCGCAGGTCGTCGATCCGCGGCAGACGCCCCGGACCGTACAGACCCGCGAAGCGCAGCGCGACGCCGGGCCCGCGCGGATGCGAGTGGAGCATCTGCTCGGCTGCCAGGAGGACGCGGCCCGCCTCACGGGCCGGGCTCGGTGGAGTCGCCTCGTCGACCGTGCGCCCCTCCTCGTCTCCCCACACGCCGGTGGAACTCGAGAGGATCGGCCGGCACGGTGCCGGCAGCGAATCGAGGAGCCGACGCAACCCGTGCACGTGGACGTCCTCGTAGCTGCGTCCCGCCGCACGATCGAAGCCGACCGCCCAGAACGCCGTGGACAGGGCGTCCATGTCCGTCACGCGCCGCCAGTCCGCCTCGGTGGAGGTCACATCCGCGACGACCGGCTCGATCCCGTGGGCCGCGAGCGCGGCGGCGCGGGCCGGGCTGCGGGTCACGCCCAGCACCCGGTCGCCGCCGGCGACCCAGCGTCGTGCCACGCGCTCGCCGAGATACCCGCAGCCGACGACGAGTCGTGACACCCGAGCGGCGTTCCCGGCGGTTCGATTCATCCGTCGAGCGACTCCGGGCTGCGTCCCGCACGGCCGGTGCGCGCGGCGTCGATCCACGAGGCGAGGATGACCTGGGCGGCGACCGCGTCGGATCGCTCCTTCTTGCGGCCGCGGGAGAGGCCGATGCCGGAAAGCAGCCCGGCGGCTTCACGGGAGCTGTAGCGCTCGTCATGGAACGCCACGGGCAGCCCGGTGGTGCGTGCCAGCCACTCGCCGAAGCGTCCCACCTCCTGCGACATGGCGCTGGCCTGCCCGTCGGCATGCACCGGCAGGCCGATGACGAAGCCGACGAGTGATTCCTCGGCCACCAGCGCCTGGAAGAAGCGACCGTCGGCCACCCGGTCTCCGGTGGTCTCCCTGACGCAGAGCGGACTGGCGAGGATGCGTTCGGCGTCGCACACGGCGACGCCGATGCGTCGGCGGCCGTAGTCGATTCCGGCCACACGGCCCGAGGGCGGCGGCGCCGCGGGGGTCATGGCGGGGCGTCCGTCGGGGCGGCGTCGGTCGGCTCGAACCGCCCGGTGCGGAGGAAGGCGACGGTCGCCCGCTGAACGCCGTCATGCCGCATCATCGCCGCGTGCCGCACCGGCACCAGCAGAAAATCGGCCGCGCCCGGAAGGCGCGTCTCGTCCACCCGCACGACCGCGTCGTCGTCCCCCGGCAGGAGCGGGCTGAACCCGTGCTCGTCCCCGCAGCCACCGGCGACGATCCCGAACGGGCAGGAGGGCAGGGCGAGCGTGGGCGCGACGCGGGGCCAGTCGACCACCAGATCCCGGGCCGCACCCTCCGCGCGATCGGCGAGCAGCCTCACCCGCGAGACCATCCGTGCCAGATCGGACCCCTGGTTTGGCGGACCGAGCATGACGACGCGCTGCGTGCGCGCGAGATCGGCCGCGTCCGCCAGCGCCATCCAGCGGCGCACGACGAGGTTGCCCAGCGAGTGCCCGACGAACCGCAGGCCGTCCGCGGGCAGGCCCGCGACGACGTCCCCGAGGGCCCGGGCGTGCGCGTCGATGTCGGCCCGCACGCTGGCGTAGCCGAAGCTCACGACGCTGCCGTCGATCCGCGTCCGCAGATGCTCCGCCAGCGGCTGCATCGAATCCCGGCCCTCGCCCAGGCCGTGGAGCAGGATCGTGGTGGGCCCGCGCAGGGCGGGCACCGTCCCCTCCTGCTCGAGCAGCCGGAAGGCGTCGCGGCACTCCGCCGCCGTGCCCCGCTGCACGACCCGTTCGTCCGCATCGACGATGCGGTACGAATCATCCCCGGCATGGCGCTGGAGCCGCCAGTCGTGCCGGACGATCTCGTCCGTCCATTCGAGCGCCTCGCGGGCCCGCCGCACGCGCTCGATCCACGGCACGGACGCGGGCTGCACCGTGGCATCGGCCCCGACGGCCGCCGTCGCCATGAACGCCATGAATGCCATGCGCGCCATGAATGCCATGCGCAGCCAGCGAGCGGTCCGCCGGAAGGAGATCGTGATCACAGGTACTGGGTCCAGCCTCGGGACTCGAGCTCCGCGACGACCTTCTTCACCGCCTCTTCATGGGTGCGATCGGCGACGAGCGTGGCGTCCGGGGTGTGCACCACCAGCATATTCTCGAGCCCCAGCGTGACGACCAGGTGATCGGCGGCGGCATGGACGATCGTGCCCTTCGAACCGATGCCCAGATGCCGGCCCACGACCGTGTTGCCATCCGCATCGGCGCCTCGCTGGCGGGCCACCGCCGACCACCCGCCCAGGTCATCCCAGGAGAACGGGGCTTCGATCACCACGACGTCGGGGGCGGATTCGAGCACCGCGTAGTCGATCGAGATTCCGCGGATCGCCGCAAACTCGGTCGCGAAGACGACGTCGCGGTCCGGCGTGTCCCAGGCGGCCGCGATGCGCCGCAGGCGCTCCAGGCACTCGGGCTGGCGTGCCTCGAGCGCCGCGAGGATCGTCGCCGCCCGCCAGACAAAGATGCCAGCATTCCAGAGATACGTGCCCGCGGCGACGTACTCGCGTGCGACGGCGGCCGGAGGCTTCTCGCGAAAGCTCGCCACGCGATGCGCCGCAGCGTCCCGCGGCCCCGTGCTCAGGCGCGGCCCCTGCTGGATGTAGCCGAAGCCCTCGGCGGGATGGGTGGGCCGGATGCCGAACGTGACGAGCCGCTCCGGTGTGGCGTCGACGAGCGCGGCGGCCTGCCGGATCGCCGCCTGAAATCGCTCGACCGGCCCGATCACGTGATCCGAGGGCATGACCGCCATGGTGGCGTCGGGATCGGTGCGCGAGACGAGCAGCGCCGCCAGCCCGATGCAGGGGGCGGTGTCGCGCTTGCACGGTTCGCCCACGAGCCCGTGGGGCGGCACCTGCGGGAGCTGGCGGCGCGCGGCGTCGAGCAGCCGCGCGGAGGTCACGATGAGCACGCGCTCCGGAGGGACCAGGCCGTCCAGCCGCTCGACCGTGTCCTCCAGCAGACTCCGTTCACCGGCCAGCGGCAGGAGCTGCTTCGGCAGCCCGACACGGCTCGCGGGCCAGAACCGCGTGCCGGCTCCACCCGCCATGACGATCGCGTGCAGCATCGCGTGTCTGCTCTCCTTCGTGGGTCCCGCCACCGCCCGGACCTACCGGCCACGCACCCATGACCACAGCAGCAGGCACAGCAGGGGAAAGCCGACGAAGATCACCCCGTAGGTGAAGAGCGTCGTCCACAGGTGCCGCGGCCAGCGTGCCATCTCGTCGGCGAGTGTCGCACGCCCCGGGCGATCAGGGAAGCGCGATCGGCGTCGGCGCGAGACTGGCAGAGACCGTGACGGGAATCTCCACGCGCTCCTCGGCCGGGTCCGCCAGTCGACACTCGATGCGCACCCCCCAGGGCAGGACTTCGGCCGCGTTCACCGTGGCATCGACGCCGTCGTAGGGCGTGGACACCTGCACGGTCGGGAGCGCCGCGAACGACGGGCAGAAGCCGACATGTCCGTGCCCTGACTTCGCACCCGCCGGGATCTGCACCACGATCGTGCCCCGCAGGAAGTCGGTTCCGTCCACCCGCTCGTAGCGCTCGAGTCGTTGGCGGAGGGCTCCCGGCGGCCGCCGTGCCCCCGCATGGCGGCCGGCGTCGGACCCGGGGCGCTCGCGTGCATGGGCGGATCGCACGAGCGCGCCGCGCGGCGTCGCGGAGGCTGGGCGGGTGCGTTTTCCGATCAGGGCCGCCAGGGTGGCCGCGAGGACGATTCCGCGGGCAGCCCAGTCGGCGGCACCAGCGTGCCGCGGTGCCGCGACGAGGGCTCCGACGGTCACGATCAGTCCGACGCGGCCGGCCACCGCTGCGAGCCACCATCCGGATGGCGATGCGGCGGCATCGGTCACGCCGAGGAGCGCGCAGGTCGCGAGACCCGCCAGGAGCACGATGGCCGGCGTCGGTGGCGTGAGGGCGCCGGATGCCAGCCGCACGAGCAGCACGATTCCGATCACCAGTAGGCCGCCGCCGGCGACCGCCGCCACGCCGCGCCGCAGGAGGACCCCAAAGCCGTCGGGCGCCGTGCCTTCCAGCCAGCGGGGGATGACGCGGGACGGACGGACGCCGAACGCCGGTCCCCGGACGAGATCGTCGCTGAGCCGTCTGGCGTTCATGGTCGCGCTGCCATCGACCGGGACGCGCCGCCGACCGTTCGCTCCGCCGCGCGTGGCCGTGTCACGACTTCGCCGCGTCAGCCGATCGCCGCCGCCACGCCCACGGCGTCGGCGAGCGCCCGGGCGCGGTCGGTCCTTTCCCAGGGGAATTCGTCCCGGCCGAAGTGGCCTCCGGCCGCGGTCCGCCGATAGATCGGCCGCCTGAGGTCGAGGTGGTCGATGATGCCGCGGGGCGTCAGCGGAAACAGGTCGCGGACGAGCTCGCAGAGCCGCTGGTCGTCGATCCTCCCCGTACCCTCGGTATCGACATGGACGCTGACCGGCTCGCTCACGCCGATCGCGTAGGCCAGCTGCAGTTCGCAGCGGTCCGCCAGCCCCGACGCCACGATGTTCTTGGCCACGTACCGGGCCATGTAGGCCGCGCTGCGGTCGACCTTCGTGGGATCCTTTCCGGAAAACGCACCGCCACCGTGTCGGCCCCAGCCGCCGTAGGTGTCGACGATGATCTTGCGGCCGGTGAGCCCGCAGTCGCCGTGGGGCCCGCCGACGACGAAGCGGCCCGTGGGGTTGATGTGGTAGGTGATGCCCGACGTGTCGAGGTCGCCCGGAAGTTCCGGGGCGATGATCTCCCGCACGATGTAGTCCCGGATCGCGCGGTGCTCGACGTGCGGGGCGTGCTGCGTCGAGACCACGACGGTGTCCACCCGCACCGGCCGATGCCCCTCGAACTCGATCGTCACCTGGCTCTTCGAGTCGGGCCGCAGCCAGTCGACGTGACCCTTCTTGCGGGCGTCGGTGAGCCGATTGAGGATGCGGTGCGAGAGGGCGATCGGCAGCGGCATCAATTCCGGCGTGTCGTTGCAGGCGTAGCCGAACATCAGGCCCTGGTCTCCGGCCCCGATGTCCTTGCCCTTCGCCTCGTCCTCGTTGACGCCCATCGCGATGTCGCCGCTCTGCTTGCCGACGGCGACCAGCACGGAGCAGGTGTCGGCCGCGATTCCCATCTCGTCGTCCGTGTAGCCGACGTCGCGGATCACGTCCCGCACCACCTGCTGGTAGTCGATCGTGCCCCGCGAGGTGATCTCGCCGGCGATGACGGCCAGCCCCGTGGTGACCATCGTTTCGCACGCCACGCGGCTGCGGGGATCCTGAGCGAGGAAGGCGTCGAGCACACCGTCGGAGATCTGGTCGGCCAGCTTGTCCGGATGCCCCATGCTCACCGACTCGCTGGTGAAGAGGTGCCTGCCTTGTGCCACGGTGGATGCCTCGCGTCTGGAATCGAAGTGGGTCGCCGGAGCGTCGTGCCCCGTTGCGGCCCGGATTATTGATCGGAACGGCCGGAGCGGCAACCGGATCGATGCGCGGCCCGCGTTCGGCCCTGACCTCAGGTCACTGCGGCTTCGGCAGTCGATCGAGCACCA
>DNLZ01000134.1:8058-8255 GCA_003488325.1 Planctomycetaceae bacterium | reverse complement strand
GTCACGGACGTGTTCGTCAGCACCGGCAGGTCGCCGGGAGGACCACATCGGAACGTGCGATACCCCCGTTGCGTCAGCAGCGTGTGATTCGCGCCGGCGCCGAGCACCTGCTGGTAGCTCGCGACCTCGATCTGGCCGTTGTAGTTGGTGGACGTACCGTTGCCGGCGTCGATGAACATGATGGCGTCGGCCTGGCC
>DNLZ01000134.1:7045-7664 GCA_003488325.1 Planctomycetaceae bacterium | reverse complement strand
CTGGGGCGGCGTTGTTGACGTGAATGACGTGGTAGGGATTCAACGTCGCGGGATTGATCGCCCGCACGCGATCCTGAGCGGCACGCACGATGTGCATGTTGCGCTGCATGGGCTGCTCCATCTGGTCCGGCACGTTGCGTCGCCGTGAGCCTCCCATTCGGTAGACCAGCCGCGCGAAGCCGGTCCAGTCGAAGAAGGGGTCGTTGTTCGCCTGGATCTGGAAGTCCCAGTTGTTGAGGAACGTCATGTCAAGCCGCGTGAAGACACCACCGAAGGCCGGCAGGTTGCTCGCACCGAAGGAGTAGCCACCGACACTGATCATGCCAGCCCAGTCGGAGAGGCCGGGAATGTAGGCGCCGATCTCGCCGTCGAAGCCCGTCAGCGCGCCGTAGAACCCCGGCACGACGAGGAACTCATGACCGAAGAAAGGGCAGTCGAGCGTTCCCTGCGTGAACTCCGTCGAGCCGACCGGGAAGTAGCCGTTGACGCGGCCGCTCCCCCAGTCGGTGAGCAGTTCGCCACTCACGCCGACCTGATTGAACGCGGTGCCGAGTTCATCCGCGATCGTGGACGAGGTCACGTACTGGTTCTGGTCGCCGTCGTAGTCCCAGTACACGCC
>DNLZ01000134.1:4151-6659 GCA_003488325.1 Planctomycetaceae bacterium | reverse complement strand
CCACCGTAGTCGGAGAGGCTGTTGCGCGTGTCGACGTTCCAGACACCGCCCCACCCATCCTCCACGAGCGGCACGAAGCCACCAAGCGTGTAGAAACTGCCTTCGTAGCCGAGCCCGCGATCTGCACCGGTCGCTCCGAGGTACAGATAGCCCGGACCACTTGCGTTGCTCTGCTGGAACAGCGTGACCGCCTGACCGACGACGCCCTGGGCCACTCCCGTGCCGCCCGCCTGTCCGAAGGCGGCTGCCGGAGAGGCTGCGGCGAGCAGGCACGCTGCCGTTCTGGCGAGTCGCGGCAGAGTCTTCGAGGTCGTGCGAACCATGGCTGTCGGCGTTCCTGGGACGGCTCTGGCGGATGACCGGGTCGGAGCCCGGCGCAGGCGGTGGTCCACGTCGTCCAAGTGGCAATCTCAGGACAGGTGATCGACCTTCACCACGCCGGAACATCAGAAAAGTCCGCCTTTCCGGCACGAGCCTCACGGTCGTGGTGACACGTGGGCGATTTCGGCAAACTGGGCGAGACGCCGGCCGAGCGCATGGACCGCCCGGAGCCGGTTGATCGGCCTGTTCCCCAGGGGACGGAAACCGAGCGGTTGACGACCCCGTCGTCGGCCTGAGAAGACCCGTTGCCCCACGCCGTACTTTCGCATGCCCCGCCACCTCCACCAGCACGACGCGATCCTCTTCGACTGCGACGGCACGCTCGCCGACACCATGCCGGCCCACTACCGGGCATGGCTCCATGTGACACGGCGCCACGGCATGGCATTCGACGAAGACCGGTTCTACGCGCTCGGTGGCCGTCCGACGCGGGACATCATTGCGACGCTCGCGCGGGAGGCCGGCGTCGCGGTGGACGTCGATGAGGCGGCCGTCGTGAAGGAAGAGGCCTTCCTCATCCAGCTCGACGCAATCCTGCCGATCGACCCGGTCGTCGAACTCGTGCGCCGCGTCCACGGACGCCTCCCCATCGCGGTCGTCACCGGAGGCTACCGGCGCGTGTGCGAGCGGATCCTTGCCCGCGTGGGCCTCGATGGCATGTTCGACACCATCGTCGCCAGCGAGGATACGACGCGGCACAAGCCCGACCCCGATCCCTTCCTCGAGGCTGCGTCACGTCTCGGTGCGACGCCGGAACGCTGCGTGGTCTGGGAAGACAGTGACCTCGGCATCGCCGCGGCCGAGGCGGCAGGAATGGACTGGATCGACGTGCGGGGCTTCCATCGTCCCGCCAGGGTGGTGACGCGATGACGGATGTGAGCGTCACGCTCGCGGATATCCAGGCAGCCCGCCAGCGTCTTTCCGGCGGCATCGCGGAGACACCCTGCCCGATCAGCGTGCCACTCTCGGAACTCACCGGGCTGTCGATCCGTTGCAAACTGGATCTCCTGCAGAGGACGGGCAGTTTCAAGGAGCGGGGGGCGAGAAACGCGCTCCTGATGCTCGACGCCGCCCAGCGAACCCGCGGTGTCGTCGCCGCATCGGCCGGGAACCACGCACTCGGGCTCGCCTACCATGGCGGTCTCCTGGGCATCCCGGTCACCGTGGTCATGCCGCGCTTCGCACCGCTCGTGAAGGTCGCCACGTGCCGTCGCCTCGGGGCCAGCGTCATCCTCGAGGGCGAGTCGTTCGCGGACGCACGCCGCCGCGCGATGGAACTCGCCGATTCCACCGGGCTGGTGCTCGTTCACGGCTTCGACGATCCGCGCGTGATCGCCGGGCAGGGCACGATGGCGCTCGAGGTGCTGGAGCAGGCTCCCGACGTCGAGGCGATCGTGGTGCCCACCGGCGGCACCGGACTGCTCGCAGGCGTGTGCGTGGCGGCGAAGGCGCTGCGGCCGGACATCCGGATCGTGGCGGTGGAACCGGCGGCGGCGCCCGCTTTCAGCGCGGCGCTCGCGGCCGGCCATCCGGTCGACGTGCCCATCCGGCCGACCCTCGCCGATGGCCTCGCCGTGGGCCGCGTCGGCGCCACACCGTTCGCACTGGCCGCACCACTCGTCGACCGTGTCGTCACGATCGGAGAGGACCAGATCTCCCTGGCCGTCGTGCGACTGCTCGAACTGGAGAAGACGGTCGCCGAGGGCGCCGCGGCGGCCGCTCTGGCCGGGGTGCTCGGCGACGCGGGTCGTGAGCTGGCCGGACGCCACACGGTTCTCCTGCTCTGCGGAGGCAACATCGACCTCACGATCCTCGACCGGGTCATCGACCGGGGGCTGGCGGCCGATGGCCGCCGCTGGCGGTTCACCACGCACGTGAGCGACCGCCCGGGCGGCATGTCCCGGCTCACAGCAGCGATCGCCGCCGCCGGTGCGGGCGTCCAGGAAATCGTGCACGACCGGGCATTTTCAGGACCGGACGTCTTTTCCACGGCGGTCGCCGTCACGGTCGATACCGCCGGACGCGAGCACGTGGCGCGCATCGTCGCGCGGCTCGCAGCCGATGGTTTCCGCGTGTCGCCGTCGAGTGGAGACTGGCCGCCGGTGGACTGACCCGACGCACTCCGAA
>DNLZ01000134.1:3061-3776 GCA_003488325.1 Planctomycetaceae bacterium | reverse complement strand
GGTCAAGCGAACGCTCCCCGAGCGAGCAGCCGCGGTGGCCGCAGCCGGAGGTTTCGTGCCGCCATCTTCAGTGCCTTCCCACGCCGGGACCGTCGACGACCGTGCGGGTCGTGCGGGTCCGCCTGGGCCCGCCGGATGCGCTGAAGTCCGGGCGATCGGTCTGCCGAGACTTCTGAGTGCGGTTTCTGGCCGGGACCGCGCCATCAGAGGAGCGTCGACATGCTCACGCACAACGGCGGCGTTCTCCCGCCCCCGTCCCGGCCCATCGCGTCCCATGGGGTCGATGCCCAGAGGGAACGCGAGCGACTCCGACGCGAACTGCTGAAGCGGATCATCGACCGCGAGATCCGCCGTCGCTCGGTCCGAAACGGAGTCCGGTAGCGCTCGCGGGCATGCACCGCCACGAACAGGAGGCTGCCGTGAGTGCGACCGTTCCCCCCCGTCCCACGCTGACCATGCGAAGGCCGGCCGACGGGCTCCGACGCACGGTCACGATCGCGGCCGTGTCGATCGCTCTGGCAGCGGCTCTTCCCGTGCATGCACAGGATTCGTGGTGGGGCTGGGGAAGGGCGGACCAGCATCCCAGAGCCTGGGATCCGGCTCGGTTCGCCGACTATCTGTTCACCGGCCACGAGCCGCATCCGGCGGTGGCACGGATCGTGGCGCCCGAGCAGTCCGGCACCGCGCTCGGCTCCGGCGTGCTCGTCGACGTGAA
>DNLZ01000134.1:947-2656 GCA_003488325.1 Planctomycetaceae bacterium | reverse complement strand
AGTCGGCGGGTACCGTGGTGCGATGGGACGAGGCCTGGGATCTGGCGGCCGTCGTGATCTGGAAGCCGCCTGCGGTGCCGATCACGATCGCCTCGCAGCCGCCCACGATCGGCGAGCGCCTCACGATCGCCGGTTTCGGCCGCGGGGTCTATCGAGAAGAGACAGGGCCATGCACCGACTACCTGTCGCCCGGAAACGGACTGGCCAAGGAGTTCGTGGAACTGCAGGCGACGGCGCGGCAGGGGGACTCCGGAGGTCCGATCTTCAATGGCAAGCGTGAACTCGCCGGAGTGCTGTTCGGACAGGCGGAAGGCCGCACGATCGGGAGCTGTTCCACACGCGTTCGCATGTTCCTCACGAGCGTGGGATCCAGCGGCTTCACGCCGCTGCCGATCGCTGAGTTTTCCGACGAGCCGGCGATCACCCGGGGTCTCGGCGCTCCGGCGGGCGTCCAGCCGGCACGGCTGGCCTCGGCCGATGGCTCGATCGAGCGATCGACGTACGTCGCCAGTCCGCTGCTGGCGATGGGCCCGAGCCTTCATCAGCCCACGCCGCAATCCATCCCACAACCGACCACGAACACCGATCCGAGGGCCTCCGCTCAGGGCCCCGGACCAGCCGGCGATTCCCCCGCAGCCCGGCAGTCGCCGGCGGAGATCAGCCCGCCACGATCACCCGTCTCGATCCCGATGGCCGTGTTGCGCGTCGCCATGGACGAAGGGAGCCATCTGTTGGCCGGGGCGGGAGGCGTCGCCCTCGCGATCTTCGGACTGCGCATCGTCTTCGGCGGTCGCCGCTTCACGGCGACTGCAGACGAGTGACCGTGGCCTTCGTGATCGTCACCGGCTGCCGGGGACGATCGTTCGGGCCGGTGGCGACGTCACCGATCGCCCGCACCACCTGCAGGCTCGCGTCGTCCGCGGTGCGGCCGAACGCCGTGTAGTTGCGATCGAGGTGGGTGGCCTTCCCCAGGCAGATGAAGAACTGGCTGCCGGCCGAGTTCGGGTCGTTCGTTCGTGCCATGGACAGCACGCCCGGCTCGTGCGGCGTCGCGTTGAACTCGGCGGGTATGCGATAGCCCGGGCCGCCGGTTCCCGTGCCTTCCGGACACCCCCCCTGGATCATGAACCCCTTGATGATTCGATGGAAGCCCGTGCCGTCGTAGAATCCACTCTCGGCCAGGGCCACCATGTTGCGCACATGACCCGGCGCCACCTTCGCGTCGAGATCGAGGCGGATCGTCCCCATCGTCGTCTCGAGGGCGACCTGGAACGGACCTGCGGTCAGGTCGACTTTTTCGGCGGCTTTCTGGAGGGCAGCGGCGTTCGGCTTTGGCATCGGCTTTCCTGGTGCTAGGTTCCACGCATGACGACGGGTCTGCCACCGAAGGACGGTACCGCCCCATCCGACCTCGCCGGTCGAACGCTCGGAGGATATCGGCTCATCCGCCACCTTGGAAGCGGCGGCATGGCGGACGTGTATCTCGCCGAGCAGACGTCGCTCGGCCGCAGGGTGGCCGTCAAGGTGCTGCGACCCGAGACGCTCCGGCATCCCGGGGCGGTCGAGCGATTCGAGCGCGAGGCGCGAGCGGCCGCCGCGCTCGTCCACGGCAACATCGTGCAGATCCACGAGGTGGCACGAATCGAGGGCGTGCATTTTCTCGTGACGGAGTTCGTCGAGGGCCCTTCGCTCAAGGAGTGGCTCACGAC
>DNLZ01000134.1:0-560 GCA_003488325.1 Planctomycetaceae bacterium | reverse complement strand
GCGGCTGACCAGGGGATCGTCCATCGTGACATCAAGCCGGAAAACCTGCTCGTGACGCGAGAGGGTGAGGTGAAGGTCGCCGACTTCGGGTTGGCACGAGTCGCAACCGATGACGTCACCCTGACCCAGACGGGCATGACGCTCGGAACACCGCTGTACATGAGCCCGGAGCAGGGCAGGGGAGGCGACGTCGATGCACGCAGCGATCTCTACTCGCTCGGCGCGACGATCTATCACCTCCTGGCCGGCACGCCGCCCTTCTCCGGCGCGACCAGCATCAGCGTGGCGATGGCCCATGGAAGCGAACCGCTGGTGCCGCTGGCCAGACGCAGGGCCGACCTGCCTGCGTCGCTCTGCTCGATCGTCGAGAGGCTGCTGTCGAAGGCACCGGCCGACCGCTTTCAACACCCCCGCGCGCTCCTTGAAGCCGTCGGGCTGGCACGATCCGCAATCGCTCCCGGCCCACGTCACCCCGCCCCACTGACGTGGCAGGCGGCCGGGGCATGGCCGTCGGCATCAGTGGCATCGCAGCCATCGTCGGCGCCCGACGTGATCGAAGC
>DNLZ01000278.1:903-2825 GCA_003488325.1 Planctomycetaceae bacterium | reverse complement strand
TTCTGCGACACGACGGTCGAGGTGAGATCACAGCTGGGCATCGTGAAAACGGCCAAGGAGCCGACGGTAACCGCGGGTCAGGGCGGGTACACGTACACGCTGACGGTGTCGAACACGGGTCCGAGCGACGCGACGAACGTCAACGTCGTGGACACGCTTCCCGGTGGGTTCACGGCGACGGCGTTCAATCCCGCGGTCGGCGTGCTGCCGGTGTCGCCGACGTCGGGTCCGTTCACATGGACGATCGGAACGGTCGCGGCTGGTACGACACAGGTGTTGGAAGTGACGTATGCGGTGGCCGCAGGCGTGCCCGCCGGCCCGGCGACGAACACGGCGGACGTGCGGATCGGCGAGCAGGTTCAGGGCACGGCGACTGCGACCGTCACCGTCGGGCTCGTTGGTGATCTCGGGATCGAAAAGTCGGGGCCGGCAACGGCCATCCCGGGTACGGCCATCACCTACACGTTCGTGGTGACGAATGCCGGTCCGAGCGACGCGGTGAATGCCGAGGTCAACGACGCCGTGCCAGCCGGCATCGTCAACGCGACCTGGACCGCGACCTACTCACCGGGCTCCAGTGGTCCGGCGGCCGGGACGGGATCGCTGGCCGGTGTGCTCGTCACCCTGCTGGCCGGGGGGGCGGGCATCTTCACCATCACCGGCTCGATCGATCCGCTCGCGACGGGCGTCCTCGTGAACACCTCGACGGTGTCGCCCCCGGAGGACGTCACCGACCCGAATCCGGGCAACGAGACATCGACGGTGACGACGCAGCTGGTGCCGACGGCGGATCTGGCCGCGGCAAAGCAGAGGACCAGTGCTCCAGCCACGGCCGGGTCGCCGGTGACGTACGAGATCGTGGTGACGAACCTCGGTCCCAGTTCGGTGACGAGCTTCGCGATCGTGGACGTGACGGCGCCGGCCCTCGTCGGGGCGGGCACCAGCGTGGACCGGGGGACGTACGACCCGCTGACGGGCGTGTGGACCGCGGCCGCGGGTGACTCCCTCGCGAGCGGTGGGACCGTGACGTTCACGTTGAGCGGGACGATTCCGGCCGGCGCGACCGGGACGCTCACCAATACGGTGACCGTGTCGCCGCCGGCGGGTGTCACCGATCCGAACCCGGACAACAACACCGCGACCGTGACCGATCCGATCGCCGCGGTCTCGCGCCTCGAGATCGTGAAGACCGGCGACATCACCTACAAGGCGGGCGGATTCCTCGCGTTTCAGGTCGTGGTGACGAACCGCGGGCCGAGTTTCGCAACCGGTGTCCGCGTCGTCGATGCGCTGCCGGCGGGAGTCGTGAACTGGAGTTGGCAGGTGACGTATGTCGGCATCGGGTCGCAAACCACCGACGGCAGCCCGGACTCCGTGACTGCCAGTGCGGCCGGGATCGACAAGCTGATGAACCTGGCGGTGAACGGCACCGCGACGTTCACGATCACGTCCCTGACTCAGACGGGGTTCACGAGCGACATCTCCAACACCGCACAGGCGACGATCGGCGGCGCGACCGTGTCGTCGACCTGGACGAGCGCCTACGACGGGCCGATCAATCCGCAGGCCGACCTGCCCGGGCTCGTGCTGGGCAGTGACGACGGGTGCAACGGGGAGCCCTTGGTGCGGCTCGTGGATCCCGAGACCGGCGACATCACCGGGGAATTTCTGGCGTACGAGACGTCGTTCCGCGGCAGCGTGCGCGTGGCGACGGGGGACGTCGACGGCGACGGCATCGCCGAGATCATCGTCGGCCCGGGCCGCAACCGCATCGGTGAGATTCGGGTGTTCACGCCGCAGGGGGTCGAACTGCCCGCGTTCCGCACGCTGCCTTTCGGCTCCCGCTATCGCGGTGGCGTCGAGGTGGCGGTGGGCGATGTGAATGGCGACGGGATCGGTGACATCGTCGCGGGGATGTCGAG
>DNLZ01000278.1:0-580 GCA_003488325.1 Planctomycetaceae bacterium | reverse complement strand
GGAATCGGTCGGGTGAGCGTCTTTCTCGTGAATCCGGACGCCACCGATCCGGTCGCCGACACGGCTTTCCGCACGTTCCGCGGTGCCCCGGGCACCTACCGCGGTGGCGTGATGATCGCGGCCGGGGACGTGGGGAGCTTTTCGAACGGCACTCCGCGGGCCGCCGCCGACGGTCGAGCCGAAATCATCGTCGGACTCAACGCCGGGCGGGCGGCGCTCGTGCGGGTCTTCGACGTCTCGGGCAGCCCGCGCGTGGTGCAGACGATACGTCCCTTCGGCGGCGGCTTCAGCGGTGGTGTGACGCTGTCCACCGCCCTGTACGAGTCGACCACCACGTCGAGCATCCTCGTCGGCGCCGGGCGCGGCGGGAACTCCGTCGTCGAGGTGTACGACGGGCAGACCGGCGGCCAGGTCGCGCGGCTCCAGGCATTCGCGTCGTTCGCCAAGCCGAATGCCGCCGTTTTCGCCGCGGCGCTCGACCTCGACGGGGATGGCGTCGTGAATGACGTGTACGGCGTGCAGGGCAGGGCTGGCGGCGGTGGCACGCGGGGCGTGAAACAGTTCAATCGTGCGACGAGCG
>DNLZ01000285.1:480-4590 GCA_003488325.1 Planctomycetaceae bacterium | reverse complement strand
GCCACGTTCGCCAACCGGACGAACGCGGCGGCGGCGGCGTGGTATCCCACGCCGGTGCGGATCTCGCAGGATTTCTCGGTGACGTTCCGCTACCGGCACACGAATGGAGCCGACGGCATGGCGCTCGTGTTCCAGAATGCAGCGTCACCTACCGCCGCGCTCGGGGGAGCGGGTGGATCACTCGGATACGCCGGCATCGCGGGGCCGAAGGTCGGCTACCTGGTCAACATCTTCGGCACGCCCGGCACGAGATTCGACACGACCGGCTCGACCGGAAACTACAACGAGGTCAAGGCGCTCAAAGACCTCGAAGGGACAGGCAACTGGATCACGATCACGCTCACGTACGACGCAGAGGCCAAGACGCTCACCGAGCGCATCGACCCCGGATATCAACTCGGCCGCTACGAAAAAACCTACGAGAACATCGACCTCGTCAAACTCCTGGGAAGCTCCACGGCGACGTTCGGATACACCGCCGCCTCGGGCTGGTACGGCGCCAAGCAGGAGATCCAGTCACTCGTATTCGATTCACCGGCCGTGCCGCTGCCGCTCGACGCCGCCGGCAGTCGCGGCGGCTGGCAGCTCAACGGCGGCGTCCAGCGGCTCGCCGCCGGTACCCTGGTCATTCCGGATCGCACCAACACGGCCACGTCCACCTGGTTTGAGCGGCCCGTCACGACGGCGAACTTCGAGGCCTCGTTCGTCTACGAGGCGCAGGGCTCGCGGCCGGCCGACGGCCTGGCGTTCGTGCTGCAGCGGAGCACCGCCGGCCTGGCCGCCATCGGCACGTCCGGCAACGGACTCGGCTACACCGGGATGCCCGGGCCGAAGGTTGGGCTTTTGTTCAACATCTTCGACAAGCCCGGCGTGCGGCTCGACACGGGCGGCGAGACCGGCAGTTTCGAGTCGGTGCCCTGGCTCGTCGGCGGTCCCGTGAGCGTGCGGCTCGTGCATGACTCGGCAGCCGGCACGCTGACGGCCACGCTGTCCCGCGCCGGCTACGCCCCCTTCACCAAGACCTGGAATGTCGATCTGTCGACGATCCTCGGTTCCCAGGCATTCATGGGGTTCACGTCGGGCACGGGCGATCTCGCCGCGACCCAAACCATCCGCGGCTTCACGTTCCGCGATCATGGCGGCATCGCGTCCGACGACCGGTCTGCCGTGAATGCCTCGCCGACGGTTCGGCTCTGGTCGTCGTTCGGCAGCATCGGCGCGAGCGGCGACGAGATCGCGATTCGCGGCGTGCTCGAGGCCCGGGCGCCGAACGGGTCGATCCACACCAACCCGCCCCCGGCTCCGGCCGCGGCGATGGTGGGGGGCACGCGTCGGGACGGGATGCTGGTCACGAATCAACGCACCCTGAGCGTGCCACTCGCGGCGCCGGGCAACAGGCTCGTGTATTCGACGAACGGCGGCCGCACCTGGCGACGCACCTGGCGGGCGGCCGAGGGGCTCAACGACGTGCTCGTCGCGCAGATCGACGCCCGCGGGATCCGGTCGGCCCACACCCGCCATCGATTCGTCCTCGACACGAAGAAGCCGGCCGCGGCGAGCGTCACCGTGCTCGACCGCATGGGGCGCACGAGCCGCACCGGCCGCCTCCGCGTCACCGGAGTCGAGCGCGGCTCGCAGGTGGAGTATTCGGTGAACGGCGGCGCCTGGGGGGCGGTCTACACACCAGTCCCGGGTCGCATGGTCGTGCTGGTCCGGCAGATCGATCTCGCGGGCAACGTCTCGCGGACGACCCGGGTGCCCGTGTTCAGGGTCGTCGCCCCGTCGAACGGCAGCCAGACCACCGGCGGTCCCGCCACTCGGCGCCGGTGAACCGCATGACCGTCGTCGTCCATCGCGTGTTCGGTGAGGACGGCCGGCAGCGGGTTTCCGACGAGGTGCTGCGCGACGTCTGGCGTCGCGTCGTCGTGGAAGGCAAGGTGGAGACGACGTTCTATGCCGGCGGCGTCAACACACCGGCGGAGTTTCTGGCGTTTCTCCGCCAGCCACACGTGATGGCGTCACTCGCTTGCACCCGGGCCGACTGCCGCCCCCTGGCGCTGGGCTGGCTGACCCATGCGGGAGACCACTCGGCGTTCGCGCACTTCTGCGTCATCGGCCCCTTCCGGCGGAGCACGGGCGAGGCGATGCTCTCCCACTGGAAGGATCTCATGGACGCGACGGGCGCGCCGCTGGTCGACATGCTCCTGGGGATCACGCCTGAGATCAACACCACGGCCCTGCGGCTCGCGCGGATCATGGGATTCACGACGGTCGGCACGATCCCCCGCTACTGCCGCTGTTCGTATGCTGGGGTCCGATGCGGTGGAGTGCTCAGCTGCCTCGACCTCGCGGGGGCCTCGGGTCAGCCCCGGCCCGAGACCGCCGGGCTCTCGAATCGAACGACCGACACCGACCGGATGTGACAACGCCATGAACGAACGCTACGAGGTGCGGCTCCGCAAGGCGGTGCACGTCTTCTCCGCCGGCCACTTCATCACGCTGACCGACGACGTCTGCGAGGCGGTCCACGGCCACAACTGGACCGTCGGGGTGGACGTGGCGGGAGAGCCCGACGCGCATGGGATGGTCGTGGACTTCATCGCCCTGCGCGACGCGGTCACGGCGGTCGTGTCGCGGCTCGATCACCGGATGCTCCTGCCGACGGAGAACCGCTGGCTCTCCGTCGCGACGGCGCCGGGGCCCACGGGCCTGCCTGAGACGACCGTGCGGTTCCGCGACCGCCGGTGGATCTTCCCGGCGGAGGAATGCGTGCTCCTGCCGGTCGCGAACACGTCGGCCGAGTGGATCGCGAGGTGGATCGGGGGCGAGGTGCTGGCGGTGTTCGCCGCGGCGGGTCGCCCCGCGCCGCCGCTCATCCGGGTGTCGGTGGACGAGTGCCTCGGGCAGCATGCCGTCTGGGAAGCGACCGTCACCTGAACGGGGCCGGCGGGACGGCCGCGCACTCACGCCCGATCGACGCGGGTGTCGAATCAAAGGACATGCGCGTGACGCGGACAGGATTCGGGGCGGTCCTGGTGGCTCTTGCCGGCTGGGCAAGCGCGGCCAGGGGTGAGGTGCCGCCGCTCGAGGACCTCTTCGAACTCCGGGCCCGCGACCCGGATCAGGTGCAGGCCCCACCGCCGGCGCTGCTCACACCCGACTGCCTCGCGTCGCGCGACATCGGCATCCACGGCTGGGCCGAACTCGGCATCGGCGGCAACTCGCTCGGCAGCCCGTTCAACGGCCCGGTCGTTCTCGATGACCGGAACGGTCAGCTCATGCTCCAGCAGCTCTATCTGACCGGCCTGCGGCCCCTGGGAGACGAGGCGGGCTGGGGGGGCCGCATCGACCTGCTCTATGGCAGCGACTGGTGGACCGCGGTATCCCGGGGACTCGACGCGTTTCCGTTCGATCGTGTGGACGCGATCGGCGTGCCGCGCTGGCAGTCGAGCCGCTACTACGGCCTCGCGATGCCCCAGGCCTACGTCGAGCTCGGGCACGAGGAGGCGTCGGTCCTGATCGGCCACTTCTATACGCCGCTCGGCTACGAGGTGGTGCCCGCGATCGGCAACTTCTTCCTGACGCGCAACTACACGTTCGAGTATGGCACGCCGACCACCCACACCGGCGTGCTGGGATCGTGGAACCCCGACGCGGGCATCTCGATCAACGCCGGGATCATGAACGGCTGGGACAATTTCTCCGACGGCATGCCGCGCCCGCTCAATCCCGACCACCCGGGAGCCGGCAGCAACCTCGCCTTCGTCGGCGAGGCGCTGCTCGAGAGCGACGACGGCGGCCGACAGCTGGGGATCGCGCTCACCAGCGGCAACGAGTACACGCCCGTCGCCGACGCCTCCGGCGACGTCTCCGGCGTCTCGGTGGGCAATCTCACGATGTACACCGTCTACGCCGTCATCGAAATCGACGAGCGGCTCACGTGCGCCGTCGAGAACTCGTGCGCCTGGCAGTTCAACGCGGTGGGCGACTACCAGAATGCCGGCCAGCTGCCGGGGCTCGCCCAGTGGTACGGACTCACGGGCTACGCCTATCTCACGCTCACGGAGACCCTCTCCGCCGGCATGCGGGCCGAGTGGTTCCGCGACAACA
>DNLZ01000285.1:0-132 GCA_003488325.1 Planctomycetaceae bacterium | reverse complement strand
ACGCGCTCACCGGCGGCGCCCCCGCGGCGAGCGGATTCGCCGGCAACTTCTGGGCGCTGACGTGGGGCCTCAACTGGTTCCCGTGGGCGAACTGGATGGTGCGGCCCGAACTGCGTTACGACTGGTACACGC
>DNLZ01000282.1:3955-6176 GCA_003488325.1 Planctomycetaceae bacterium | reverse complement strand
AGTGCCCCGTCTAGGACTCGAACCTAGAACCCTCTGATTAAGAGTCAGATGCTCTGACCAATTGAGCTAACGGGGCCTCGACGGGCGTTGTACCCGCGCACGTCGCCAGCGACAAGCAGTCGTCGTCGCCGCACCGGCGCGCGGAGACGACCGACCGGACCATCGGCTCGCGTTGAGGCTTTACGGGTGAGCCGGTACATTTCCGCTCCTCGGCCGGGCGCCGGAGTGCCGCCGGCCGCGGTCCGTCCGGTGGCTCTCCCGGCCGCCGCCCCCCTCACTTCGGAGCGACGCGATGGGACGATTCGACGGCATGAAGGGCCTCGTGCTCGGGGTGGCGAACGACCATTCGATCGCGTGGGCGATCGCCAAGGAGGTGCTCGCCGAGGGGGGCCGCGTCGGCTTTTCGCACCTGCCCGACCGCCCCGACGACGAGCGGCAGCGCAACCGTCGCCGCGTCGCCCAGCTCACGGATCCCGAGCCGAATGCCGCGTTTCTCGTGCCGATGGACGTGTCGAGCGACGACCAGATCGCGGCGGTGGTGGACCGCGCCCGGGAGGCGTTCGGCACGATCGACTTCCTCGTCCATTCGATCGCCTACGCGCCCCTCGAGGATCTCAAGGGGGAGACGACGATGTGCAGCCGCGAGGGCTTTCGCACGGCGATGGAGACGAGCGCCTACAGCCTGCTGGCCGTCACACGGCTCGCACGGCCGATCCTCGCACCGAACGCGTCGATCCTCACGCTCACCTACTTCGGCGGTGAGAAGGTGGTGCCGGGCTACAACATCATGGGCGTCTGCAAGGCGACGCTCGATGCGTGCGTGAAGTACATGGCCTTCGATCTCGGCCCCGCGGGCATCCGGGTCAATGCGGTGAGCGCGGGCCCCTTGCGCACGCTTGCCGGCCGGGGTGCCGGGGTCGAGGACATGCTCGGGCTCTACCAGCACATGGCGCCGCTGGGCCGCAACGTGACGCACGAGGAGGTGGGCAAGGCCGGCGCCTGGCTCCTGTCGCGTGAGTCGCTCGGCATCACCGGCGAGATCCTGCATGTCGATGCCGGCTACAACGTCATGGGCTCGCCCGGGCGGCTCCTCGACCTCGTGCCGAAGCCGGCGTGACGTCGTGGGCCGGGCGCGTGCCGCGCCGCTACGGAGGGTCATGACCGCCCGGGTGCCACGGATGGCAGCGGCAGATGCGCCGCACGCCCTTGAGCACCCCGCGAACGGCCCCCTCCCGCTCCACCGCCTGCCGGAAGTACGCGCTGCAGGTCGGCTCGAACCGACAGTGGCGGCCGAGCAGCGGGCTGAGCGTCCACTTGTAGACGACGACGAGCGCGACGATTGCCCGCACCGCGCAGCGATCGCAGAAGGCCGTGAGCGACTTCCAGGGCGACGCCGAGGGCATGGTCTCAGCGTCTCCGGCCGCGGCCGCGGTCATCGCGGGGCGACGGCACCGCCCCCGCCGCGGCATACCCGCGTCGCGCCGTGACGCGGCGTGCGAGTCCGACGAGCCATGCTCCCACCTGCGAGAGCCCCTCGGCGCCGGCCGGGGGCATGCCGCCGCGCACCACGACGACCAGATCGGTGGCGGCCGGCAGGCCGCCCCGCACGGTGCGAAAGGCCTCGCGCAGCCGACGCTTCCACCGGTTCCGCACGACGGCCGAGCCGACCCGCCTTGAGACCGACAGCCCGAGCCGGACCCGACCGTCGGGCTCGTCATTCGGCGCGGCGTACACCACGATCGGTCCCTCCGCGGCGCTGAAGCGATGCTCGTAGACGCGCGCGAAATCCTGCGGACGCAGGAGCCGCACGCACCGCGGCAGTCCCGCACCGCCGGGCGTCACCACCGGAGATGCGCTCGTGCATCGGACGCCCCCGCCTCCGCGGCCCGCGCCGCTTCGAGCAGCTGGTCGCGGATCGCCGCGTCCGCGACGTCGGGCACGACGACCTGCACCTCCGCGATGAGGTCCCCCTTCGCGCCGTTGGCATGCCGTACGCCCATCCCGCCCGCGCGGAGCCGACGGCCGCTCGACGTGCCGGGCGGAATGCGCAGCGCGATCGTGCCCCACGGCGTCGGCACGTCCACCTTCGCGCCGGCGATCGCCTCCGACAGCGTCACGGGCAGGGCGACCTCGAGCGTGTCTCCGTCGCGACGAAAGACCGGGTGCGGATCGACGCCCACCTGGAGGACGAGGTCGCCAGCCGGGCCGCCGCTCGCACCCG
>DNLZ01000282.1:0-3618 GCA_003488325.1 Planctomycetaceae bacterium | reverse complement strand
CGCATCCGTGACCCGTCGGGCAGGCCCTGGGGAATCGTCACGGTGATCGTCTCGGGCGTGCCGGCCCGGTCGAGCCGGACGTCGGTCTTGCCACCGTCGATGGCGAGGCGGAACGGAATCTGGATCCGGGCGGTGACGTCCTCACCGGGCACCTGCGTCGGACGACGACGACCGCGCGACGCCTTGCCGCGTGCACCGCCGAACATCTCGGCGAACCCGCCGGCACCGCCGAAGAGGCTCTCGAGGTCGATCTCACCACCGCCGAAGCCGCCCGCGCCGCCTCCCGGAAACCCGCCGCCACCCGGGAACGGCCCGCCGCCCCATCCCGGCCCCCCGCCGCCGACACCCTCGAAGGAACTCCCGTAACGGTCGTACATCTCCCGCTTGCTCGAGTCATTGAGCACGTCGAAGGCGTTCTGCACCTTCTTGAACTTCTCCTTCGCCGCGTCGTCGTCCGGATGCAGGTCGGGGTGGTACTTGCGTGCCAGCTCGCGGTAGGCCTTGCGGATGTCCTCGGCCGACGCCGTCCGCGGCACGCCGAGCGTCTGATAGTGGTCCTCGGCCATCGATTCGTGATCTCGACAGGTCTCGGGCGTCGACGCGGCTCGCTCACCGCCGTCATGACGGAGCCGATTGTAGCGCGCCGCCCCCGTAGTGGAGCAGCGTCCCGAGGGACACGACAGCCTCGTTCCCCGGAGCCGCGAAATCGCCGCGGCGGGCTTCAGGGCCGTCGGGGCGCCGTGCGGACGTCACCCCCTTCCATCGCGGCCGATCTCAGCGACCGGTGCCACCGTCGGCCGCGCCCGGGACGCCCGTGCGCTGCTCGAGAAACTCGTACTGGCACCGGCGGCCCGGCTCACCGGGTGCGGGATGGAGGAGCTGGAACGAGCCGTCGGCCCGCTGCTCGCGCGCCCGCATGTTGTCGGCGAGGTAGGTCGGAATGATTTCGTGGAGGATCCTGCCGGAGAGGTCGGGCGCGAGCACGGGAAACATCACCTCGACGCGTCGCACGAAGTTCCGCGGCATCCAGTCGGCGCTCGAGAGAAAGACGCGGGCCTCGTCGCCCTCGCCGAAGACGTAGATTCGGCTGTGCTCGAGGAAGCGGTCGATGATGCTGCGCACGCGGATCGTCTCGCTGAGACCGGGCACACCGGCCCGCAAGGCGCAGATCCCACGCGCCACGATGTCGATCGGCACGCCCGCCTGGCTCGCGCGATAGAGCGCCTCGATCGCCTCGGGATCCACCAGCGAGTTGAGCTTGGCGAAGATCCGCGCGGGCTGCCCGGCGCGGGCCCGCGCCGCCTGCTCGTCGATGAGCTCCACGGTGCGTCGCTGCAGATGCTCCGGAGCGACGATGAGCCGCTGCCAGGCATGGCCCTGCGAATAGCCGGTGAGCAGGTTGAAGAGCGCCGACGCATCCTCCGCGATCGCCTCGTCCGCGGTGAAGAGACCGAGGTCGGTGTAGAGCAGCGCGGTCGTCGGGTTGTAGTTGCCGGTACCGAGGTGGACGTAGCGACGCAGCCCGCCCCCCTCCTGCCGCACGACGAGCGACACCTTGCAGTGGGTCTTCAGGTCGAGGAACCCGAAGACCACGTGCACCCCGGCCCGTTCCATCTGCCGGGCCCAGCTGACGTTGTTCGCCTCGTCGAAGCGGGCCTTGAGCTCGACGAGGGCGGTCACGTGCTTGCCCGACTCGGCCGCCGCGATGAGCGCGCGGGAGATGGGCGAATCGCCGCTCGTCCGATAGAGCGTCTGCTTGATGGCGAGCACCCGCGGGTCCGCCGCGGCGGTGGTGACGAACTCCACGACGGGGTCGAACGACTCGTAGGGGTGATGGAGCAGGATGTCGCGCTGCGCGATCGCGGCGAAGATGTCCGGGCCGCGACGCTCGAGCCCGCGGGGCGGCCGGGGCGTGAACGGCTTGTCGTGCAGCCGCTCGTAGCCGGGCAGCTTGTAGAGCTCCCAGATGGCCGTGAGGTCGAGCGGTCCGTCGATCCGGTAGACCTCGCTGTACCCGTCCCCGGTGCCCTCGGCGGGGGCGTGCAGCCCCTCCTCCTCGATGATCTGCTGCATGATCGCCTCGTCGGCCTTGGCGGCGACCTCGATCCGCACCGCCTGCCCCCGCTGCCGCGCCTTGAGACGATCCTCGATGAGCTTGAGCATGTCGTCCGACTCCTGCTCGAGCAGCTCGAGGTCGCTGTCGCGCGTCACGCGGAAGGCGCTCCACGAGTCGACGTCGAAGCCGCCGAAGAGCTCCGGCAGGCGGGCGGAGACCACGTCTTCGAGGAGCACGAAGGGCATCGTGCCCGGCTCGCCCCCGCCCACCGCGACGATCCGGGGCAGCACCTGCGGCACCTGCACCACGGCGAACATCTGCTTCGGTCCGAGCCCCTGCGTGCGATGCAGCATGACGCCGAGGTAGAGGCCGCGATTGTGGTAGCGCGGCGAGGGGTGCGCGGGATCGACGGCCATCGGCGTGAGGATCGGCAGGGCCCGCTCCTGGAAGAAGCGGTCGACCCTCGCCCGCTGCTCGTCCGAGAGCGTCGCATAGCGCAGGAGTCGGAAGCCCTCGGCCTCGAGCGCCGGACCGAGGCTCTCCCGCAGGCAGCGGTACTGCCTGGCGACGAGCTCCTGGGTCCGCGCGGCGATCGCCTTGAGCTGCTCGAGGGCGCTCAGGCCGTCCGGCGCATGGTCCTGCGGCGCGCTCTCGCCGAACGCCTGCTCGCGGAGCCCCGACACCCGCACCATGAAGAACTCGTCGAGGTTCGACGAGAAGATCGCCAGAAACTTGAGCCGCTCGAGCAGCGGATTCTCGGCATTCTCGGCCTCCTCGAGCACCCGGAGGTTGAAGTCGAGCCAGCCGAGCTCACGATTGATGAACCGGTCGGGTCCGCCTGTCCGTTCCGCCGCCGCCGTCGCCGTGGTCGCCATGATCGCTGTCGTGCTCCTGAGTGGAGCCGCAGTGTACCGTCGAATCATGCCGCATCCCGGCCCCCACTGTCCGCTCACACGATCATCATGAACGGCGATTCGCCACGGCACCCGCGCCGGTTTTCGCCCGCGTGCTCGACGCTGCCACCCGAGGTGCTGTCGTGCCTCGCGAGGCTCGCCGACGACTGTCCTCCGCGGGGCCGCGGCTGGTGCGCCGCCGCCGCCTGCATCCTCGAGGCGACGGTGCCCAAGCCGGGGAACGTCCATCCCGGGGCGTCCTTCGACGACCTCTGCTACGACGAGCTCGTCGCGGCAGCCCTCGCCATCGCTCCGGTGATGGAGCGGGCGCCACGCGTGCGGCTCGGCACGACGATCGAGGCGGCGGTGTCGGCCTCGCGTGCCGTGACGCGATCGAACGGGAATCTCGGGATCGTGCTGGCCATCGCGCCGCTGGCGGCGGTGCGCGGGGACGGACCACCCACGGTCGCCGGCGTCAAGGACGTGCTCGCTCGGCTCAATCGCGACGATGCGGCCGCCACCTGGCGGGCGATCATGGCCGCCAAGCCGGGAGGACTCGGTCGCGCGTCCCGCTACGACCTCGACGGCCCGCCGCCTGACGACCTCCGCGCCGCGATGCGCGAGGCGGCAGCGCACGACGCGATCGCACGCCTGTGGACGGAGGCGCAT
>DNLZ01000168.1:6992-7945 GCA_003488325.1 Planctomycetaceae bacterium | reverse complement strand
GCCTCCCCGGCCGTCCGCACGAGCGATGCCGCCTCGGCGCCGTCGCGTGCCGTCTCCACGATGCAGCCCGACCGCTCGAGCAGGGCGTGGGCCGCGACCCGCACCTGCTCGTCCGGATCCACGACGAGGATGCGTCGTCCAGCCAGCGAGCGCCGCTCACCCTGGCGTCGCTGCGTGTGGGCGGAACTCGGCGTCATGCGCTCACCAACGCGGTGGATCACCTGCTTGATGTCACGGGCGTTTCGCAGGATCCGCTGCAGCCGCTCGACCACGTCGGCGTCGTGACCGATGTACCGCTCCATGACGGCCACGGCGTCGTTGAGGATGTCGTCGACCGGCAGGGCGACCGCTCCGTGGATCGCCTCGATGCTCTCGGCAGCGGTGCTCGCCTTCTCGGCGACGAGCAGCTCGAGCGTGTTGAGTGCGGCGGCGACGTCGCGGGAAAAGATTTCCAGGAACTGGAGGTCGGTCTCCGAGAAGCCGCCCGGCTCCGGACTCTCCACGTTGAACGTGCCGATCACCTCGTCGTGGAGCATGAGCGGCACGGTGAGCGAGCTTTTCGCACCCTTACAGCCCTCGAGATAGAGGGGATCCTTCGTCGTGTCACTGCAAAAATAGCTCGCGCCGGTGGCCGCGACATAGCCGGTCACCCCGTTGTGCTCGGTCTTGGCGTAGAGGACGCGGGCTTCCGCCTCCGGCTGCATGCCCTCCGCGAGCAACGGCTCCAGCCGGCCGGTTTGCCGATCGAGGAGGCGGATCTCCACCACGTCGAACTGCAGCAGGTCGCGCGAGTAGTGCAGGATGTTGCTCTTGAGCAGCTCGATCCGCTCGTCGACGGTCATGTCGGCCAGCTCGGCCGGGGAGAGGTCCGCGAGCGTCTGGCCGGCCGCGTGGATGGCCGCCCGTTTCTGCTGCTCGAGGATCGTGTGGGTGACGTCGCGGACGGCCACGAC
>DNLZ01000168.1:5061-6571 GCA_003488325.1 Planctomycetaceae bacterium | reverse complement strand
CGGATGGCCTCGCGCACCGTGGCGATGTCGCCGGCAGCCGACGCCGACGCGCCAAGCACGTCGATGAGGTCCCGTCCCCGCAGGTCGCCGCCTTCACACCAGGCCGAGAGCCTGTCGTTCGCCCACAGCACGACGCAGTTCGAGTCGACCAGGGCGATGCCGTCCGGAAGATGCTCGAGAATCTCGCGTTCGCGCGATGGGGACGGGGCGCCGGGAGCGGGGTCTGCGGAACGCTCCTCCACGGCCAGCCTCCACCCGTCGCCATCCGACCCGCCACGCCCGGCACGCCGACGCCCGGCCATCTCATCGGGAGTATAAAACGGCCTCCCGCGACCCGCCAATCACCGAGGTTGCGTTGTCATGCTCGGCCGCGCACCTATACTCCCGCAGGACGACGTCCGCTCGGCCCCCTTCCGCCGCCGCGGTGCGTCGCGGCACACCGAGGCACTCCGTGAGCGACGCGAGCCCCCCGTCCCGTTCGTTCCTTGGCCGGCATCAGTTCCTCATCTACCGGCTCTTCTCGCTGTCCGGCCTCGTCCCGGTCGGCGCGTTCCTCGTCGTCCACCTGCTGACGAATGCGTCGGTGCTCGGCGGCCCGGGCGCCTTCCAGTCGCGGGTCAACCTCATCCACTCGCTCGGTCCGCTGCTGGTGCCCGTCGAGTGGGCGTTCATCTTCCTGCCGATGCTCTTCCACGCCACGGTGGGCTTCGTGATCATCGCGAACGGCCTGCCGAACGTCGGGTCGTACCCGTACGCGGGGAACGTCCGCTACACCCTGCAGCGGGCGACCGGCATGATCGCGTTCGCCTTCATCCTCTGGCACGTGATCCACCTGCACTGGCTCGGCGCGCCGCTCGGTGGAGGGCGGTTCGATCCGCATCATGCCTCGAGTTCGACCGCCCAGGCGCTCGCGTCGCCACTCGTGACCGCGATGTATGCGATCGGCATCCTGTCGGCGGTGTTCCACTTCGCCAACGGGCTGTGGTCGCTCGGCATCACGTGGGGACTCTGGACCAGTCCGGCGGCGATGCGGCGTGCGTCCGCGGTGAGCATCGTGGTGGGCGTGCTCCTCGGGGCGGCCGGCCTCGGTGCGCTGGGTGGGATGCGGGCGCTCGATGTCGATGCCGCAGTCACCATCGAGAAGCGGATGGAGGAGTTCAAGCGCCTGCAGGAGGGCACGCCGCCGATGCCGGCGACCGAGCCACGCGGACGGGCCGTTTCACGTCGTTCCGGGGCCGCCGATGAGGCGGCTCGGGACGGAGGGAGGTGAGGTGATGGCACAACCGAGAGTTCTCGTCATCGGAGGCGGTCTCGCCGGGTTGGCGGCGACCATGCGGCTGGCGGAACTGGGTGTGGGTGTCGATCTGGTCAGCCTCGTGCCCGTGAAGCGGTCGCACAGCGTCTGTGCCCAGGGCGGCATCAACAGCGTCAATGCGCTCACGAGGCAGCAGGGCGACAACGAGTGGAAGCACTTCGACGACACGGTGTACGGAGGGGATTTCCTCCAGCA
>DNLZ01000168.1:2951-4678 GCA_003488325.1 Planctomycetaceae bacterium | reverse complement strand
GTGCCCTTCAATCGCACGCCCGAGGGCTTCCGCGATCAACGGCGGTTCGGCGGCACGCTGTACAAGCGCACGAGCTTCGCCGGGGCGACGACGGGTCAGCAGTTGCTCTACGCACTCGACGAGCAGGTGCGGCGCCGTGAGGTCGAGGGGAAGGTGAAGAAATGGGAGTTCTGGGACTTCCTCGGGCCCGTTCTCGACGACGCGGGCCACTGCCGTGGCGCCGTCTGCCAGGATCTCGTGACCATGCAGTTCCGGGCGTTCCCGGCAGATGCCGTGGTCCTCGCCACGGGAGGGTGCGGGCTCCTGTACGGCCGATCCACGATGTCGATGGTCTGCACCGGCAGCGCCGTGAGTCGCGCCTACCGCGCTGGGGCGTGGTACGGAAACGGGGAGTTCATCCAGGTGCACCCCACCGCGATTCCAGGGGCGGACAAGCTGCGGCTCATGAGCGAGAGCGCCCGCGGTGAGGGAGGGCGTGTGTGGGTTCCGCGGACGCCGCAGGATGCCCGCGATCCCCGCGACATACCCGAGGCCGATCGCTTTTACTTCCTCGAGGATCGGTATCCCAAGTACGGCAATCTCGTGCCGCGCGACATCGCGACGCGGGAGATCTTCGATGTGTGCACCAACGAGGGCCTTTCGGTCGAGAAGGACCGGCTCTGCGTCTACCTCGACCTCACGCATATCCCCCGTGAGACGCTCGACCGCAAGCTCGGCGGCATCCTCGAGATCTACGAGAAGTTCCAGGGTGTCGATCCGCGCGTGATGCCGATGAAGATCTTTCCCGCGGTCCATTACTCGATGGGCGGCCTGTGGGTCGACTACGAGCGGAGTGCCGCCGGCGGGATGGTCGAGGGCGCCGTGCGGAATCAGCGGACCAGCGTGCCCGGCCTCTATGCGATCGGAGAGTGCGATTACCAGTACCACGGGGCGAATCGCCTCGGCGCCAACTCGCTCCTGTCGTGCATCTTCAGTGGCCTGTTCGTCGCTCCGACGCTCAAGGCCGTGTGCGAAGATCGCCGCTCGGCGGACGACGCACGCCTGTTCGACGCCGCGGTGAGACGTGAGGAGGAACGGCACAGGGCGCTCCTGGGCCGCACGGCGGGGGTGGAAAACCCGTACGACCTCCATCAGCAGCTCGGCGTGCTGATGACCCGGGCGGCGACGGTCGTGCGCCGGAACGACCAGCTCGAGTCGGCCTACGGGCAGGTGTGCGACCTCGAGGACCGGTGGCGGCGATGTGCCGTTTCGGACACCGGCAACTGGACGAATCAAAACGTCGTCTTCACCAAGGCCCTCGGCGACATGTTTCCGCTCGCAAAGCTCATCCTCAAGGGTGCGCTCCTGCGGGATGAGTGCCGTGGTGCCCACTTCAAGCCGGACTGTGCGATGCCGGGGATCGTCGAGTCGGATCCCTCCGCCGCCCGCGTCGAGGCCGAACGCTGGTGCGACCGTTTCGAGGAGAACACGAGAAAGTGGCTCAAGTCGACGATCGCGGAGTGCCGGCCGGATGGCAGTCCGGCGATCACCTACCAGGACGTCGACACCTCGCTCATCCCACCACGGCCCCGGCTGTATGGACTCGTCGGAGCGGACGTGATCGAGGAGGTCTGGAAGGAGCGTCAGGCCGGTCAGGGGGAGTCCTCGCGGGAGGCCACGGTCGCGGCGGCGACGTGACCGGATGATCGTGACGGGATCGGCGATCGTGAGAGCGGGAACTCGTGGCG
>DNLZ01000168.1:0-2557 GCA_003488325.1 Planctomycetaceae bacterium | reverse complement strand
GCACTCCACCGGGAGCGCCGGCAACGGGCATGTCACGTCGGTCGCCGAGCGGAAGCCCATCCGGGTGCGCGTCCTGCGACAGGACGTCGCGGGAGGGGAGAGCTACTGGGAGCGGTTTGAAATCCCCTACGAGCCGAACCTCAATGTCATCAGCGTGCTGCAGAAAATCGCGGCCCGTGCGACCTCGCTCGACGGTCGAGCCGTGGCTCCCGTGGCGTGGGACTGCTGCTGCCTCGAGGAGGTCTGCGGATCGTGCACCATGCTCGTCAATGGCCGCACGCGGATGGCCTGCTCGTCACTGGTCGACAAGCTGCTCGAGGAGGGGGACGAGATCGAGCTGCGGCCGATGTCGAAGTTTCCGGTCGTGCGGGATCTGGTCGTCGATCGTCGTCGGCTGTTCCACTCACTCGAACGGGTGAAGGCATGGGTTCCGGTCGACGATTCGTATGACCATGGCCCCGGCCCGCGGATCTCGCCCGAGGAACAGCAGGACGCCTACCCGCTCGCGACGTGCATCAGCTGCGGCTGCTGCCTCGAGGCTTGTCCGCAGTTCACCAAGGTGGAGACCGTCCAGCGGGCCGGCGAGACCGCCGAGTCGCTGGAGAAGCGAAGGAAGGATTCGTTCGAGGGACAGTTCGTCGGCGCCCACGCGATCAGCCAGGCGATGCTGTTCAATTCCCATCCCACCGGCCGGATGATCGCCGACGAGCGGCTCGAGGCGCTGACGAGCGCGGGGGGCATCCAGATGTGCGGCAATGCCCAGAACTGCGTGGCGGTGTGCCCGAAGCACATCCCCCTGACTCGGTCGATCGCCCGTGCGGGGCGGGCGGCCACCGTGTGGGCGATCAAGCGACTCTTTGATCGGTGAGGTGATCACGGACGGACCCGCAGGTCGACGGGACCTCGCGTGGCCGTGAACGGCCGCCCTGGGGATGGCGTGTTTGCCGGCTGAAGCCCGCCGTGGTACCGTTTCCAGCGGCGTGGGCGAGGCGGCGGCATGCCGCGTTGTGACGACCGGCGTCGCATGGCCGAAGGCGGCCGATCCCGCCGGTGGGATCACCTTCGCCTTGTCGGCGATGCGTCCGGTCAGTCAGTGCAACGAGGGTCACGCGTGTTCATGGACCAGAGCGGCGGCCACCCGATCGAATCGGGCCGCCCGTCCCCGTCGGATGATGTGCCATCGGGGCCCGGTGACCAGCCGACGCCCGCCGCGACCGAAGACGCTCACGACGCGGCGGCTCCGAGTTTCGACAGCCTCGGCCTGTCGCAGGAAACGCTCGCCGCCGTCGGTCGGGCGGGGTACACCGTGCCGACGCCGGTGCAGGCCGGCCTGATTCCGCGGGCGCTCGCCGGTGTCGACGTGCTCGGGCAGGCTCGGACGGGCACGGGCAAGACTGCGTCGTTCGTGCTGCCGATCCTCGAACGAGTGTCCCGTCCCGGCCGTGCGGGTGGTCCACGGGCGCTCGTGCTCGTGCCGACGCGTGAGCTCGCCGTGCAGGTGCGGGACGAGTTCGAGAAGCTCGCGCACGGCTCGAAGATTCATTGCGTCGCCGTCTACGGCGGCAAGCCGATCAAGGGACAGATCGACAAGCTCGCGCGGCATCCCGCGGTCGTGGTCGGCACGCCGGGCCGGGTGCTCGATCACATGAGTCGCGGAACGCTGTCGCTCGGGTCGCTCGACATCGTGACGCTCGACGAGGCCGACCGCATGCTCGACATCGGCTTTCGGCCCGACATCGAGAAGATTCTGCGTCGCTGCCCCGACAGCCGCCAGACGCTGCTGCTCTCGGCGACGGTGCCACCGCCGGTCCAGAAGCTCGCATCACGCTACATGCGGGATCCCGAGATCATGGACTTCTCGGTGAACGAGCTCGCCGTGGAGACGATCGAACAGCGCTACTTCACGGTGGATCCCACCCGGAAGTTCGAGCTCCTGGAGCGGCTGCTCGCCCGGGAGCGCCCGCGCCAGGTGATCGTCTTCTGCAGGACGAAGCGCGGCACGGACAAGATCCACGAGCGGCTGTCCCGGCGGCGGAGCCTGGCGGCCGCGGGTGTCGCGTGCATCCACGGCGATCTGGCACAGAGCGTCCGCGACCGCGTGATGCGACAGTTTCGCGAGGGGACGACCCGCATCCTCGTCGCGACGGACGTCGTCGGCCGGGGCATCGACGTCTCGAGCGTTTCGCACATCATCAACTACGACATCCCGGAGTTCTGCGACGATTACGTGCATCGCGTCGGACGCACGGGCCGCATGGGACGGGAGGGGATCGCCTTCACCTTCGTCGCACCCGAGGAGGGGCCCCAGCTCACCCGCATCGAGATGCGGATCGAGCGACTCCTGGCGCGGGACGAGATCGAGGGTTTCGACGCGTTCGATCGCAGACCGAAGGCCGCACCACAGGTCCAGGTGGTGCCGACCGGCGGGTTCGATCGCCCACCCGCCGTCGAGGACACCCCCGCGGCACCGGAGCCACCGAAGAAGCCTTCGGCCGCCACGCTGCTCGGGAAGGGGCGGGCTCCCAAGCGGTTTCGACGGGCGCTCTGAGGGGATGCG
>DNLZ01000170.1:2714-6284 GCA_003488325.1 Planctomycetaceae bacterium | reverse complement strand
GACGCGCTCGTGGGCACGCGTACAATCGCGACTCGCACGAGCCGAACGTGCTTCGGCCCCTCGGCGACTTCTTCGACAGCCTCGGACACCCGTGATGCCCCGCTCGGTCAGTGACGCGTCCGTGATGCCGGTCGCGCCGGCGCCAGAAGCAGCTCCCGCCTCGCTCGTCGGGCTGCTCGCGACACGGCTCGCCGACACGCCGGGTCGGCGGGCGATCGTCAACGCCCTCGCCGGGTCCGACGAGCCCGCGGCGTGGAGCTGGGCCGAGATCGCGGCGGCGGCGCTCGAGTGCCGTGACGGTCTCTTCGGAGCCGGTCTCGAATCGGGTGACCGTATCGTCCACGTGGGTCCGCATGGCCCGGATTGGGTCGTGGTCGACCTTGCGTGCCTGCTGGGCGGGTTCGTGCACGCGGCCCTGCACGCCGACGCGTCGCGGCGCGAGCAGGAGAGGCTCACCGAGTGGCTGCGTCCGCGGGCGGTCATCACGAGTGGCGGCGCGAGCATCCTCGCGCGGCGCGGCCCCGCACGGGCCCCGTCGGGCGGGAACAGCGTCTCCTCGGGCCTGCGCGGGGGCACGTGGCGCGAGCGGGCTGCGGATCTGCCCCGTCTCACCGCGGAGGTCGAAGCACTCGCCGCGACGGTGGATCCCGATGCGTGCTGCACGATCCTGCTTTCTTCGGGAACGACGGGCCATCCTCACGGCGTGCTGCATTCGCAGCGGGCGCTCGCCGTCAACGCAGCCGCGGTGGCGGAGACGTTCCTCGACGATCCGCGTGATGTGCGTCTCGCCTGGCTGCCGATGAGTCACGCCCTGGCTCGCACCGGCGATCTCTACACGGCGCTGGTGCGCGGCGGCTGCCTCGCGATCGTGGGAGACCGTACGCGGCTCATCGACGCCTGTCGCGCGCAGGAACCGACCGTGATCCTCGGAGTGCCCGCGTTCTTCGAGCGACTGGAGGGGGCGTCGCGCGCAGGGCGGTTGCCCGATCTCGCCGCCGCGCTCGGAGGCCGCGTGCGGGTGTGCGTCTCCGGAGCGGCGCCGCTGCGACGACGCACGGCCGACTTCTTCGCGTCGCACGGGGTGCCGCTCGTGGAGGGATATGGACTGGCGGAGGCCGGACCGGTCGTCGCTGTGTCGAATCCGCGGATTCGGCGGCCGGGCACGGTCGGCCCGCCGCTGCCGGGAATCGAGGTGCGGCTCGATCAACGGCCGGAGACCTCGGGGCAGTTGCTCGTGCGCACGCCGGCCCGCGCGCTCGGCGTGCTGGCCGCGGGCGCGACCGACGCCACGCCGCCCGCCGCCGACTGGCTCGAGACCGGCGACGTGGCCGAGATCGACGAGCAGGGGCATCTGCGGATCGTCGGCCGCCTGCGGGACACGCTGGTGCTCGCCACCGGAGTGAAGGTGCCGCCGGCCGACGTGGAGCGGGTGCTCGCGGAGGACGAGGTGGTCGCCCAGGTGTGCGTGGTCGGTGACGGGTTGCCATGGCCCGTGGCGCTCGTCGTTCCCGAGCCGGCGGTCCTGCGGGCGACCATGTCCCGACTGGGGGTGCGGGTGCTCAGTCGACGTGCCGCACTGACCCACCCTCGCGTGCTCGCGTGGGTGGGGCGCCGCCTCGCGTCCCGGCAGGCGGGGCTGCCGAAGGCGTGGCAGGTGCGACGTGTCCTCCTTGTCGGACGCGCCTTCGATGCGGCGCACGGCGAGGCGACCGAGTCGCTCAAGCTCAAGCGGGCGGAGATCGCGCGACACTTTCGCACGCAGGTCGAGGCTGCTGCGGCCGACGAACCGGCACTCGGCGTCGGGGTGGTTCCGGGCGGATCGAACGCCGCCGCGGCGTCCGCCGGCGCCATGAGCCTGCCTCTGGGCGGTGTCGTGACGGCCTTGTGGCACGGCGGTGATGGGGGATTCACCGCGGCCGCGAACGCCGCATCCCGGCCGCTGTCCGCGGGCGTGGTGGGGGTTCTCGAGCGGTCGTGCGCGACGCTCGCGCATCTGCGGGCCCAAGGCAGGCTCTACGAGCCGCTCGAGGAGGCCGGCTCGGTCCCCCCTCTCGCCGACGCGCCGCCTCCACGGGTGGGACGGTTTTCGAGGGCTGCCGAGGACGCGCTCGGCGAGGCTGGTTTGTGGGGGCTCTTCGTTCCGGCGGCGAATGGCGGCACGGGGGCCACGGTCGCGGAACTCGCCAGGGCCGTCACGATGCTGGCGGCGGACTGCCCGACCGCCGCGGGCATGCTCGCCGTGCACTCCGCGATCGGCGCGGTGTCGGCTTTGGTCGCGTTCGGCACGCCGGAGCAGCAGGCGCGGCATCTGCCCGCGCTCGCCACGGGTCGCCCACTTTCAATCTTCGGTGGCACCGAGCCCGATGCCGGCTGTGACCTCGGTGCCATCCGTGCGTCGCTCACCCGCGACGGCAACCGCCTGCGACTGACGGGCACGAAGATGTTCATCACCGGGGCGGCGCACGGCCGTCTCGTCAAGGTTCTCGCGAATCTCGATGGCAGGCCCGCGATCGTGCTGGCTCGGCTGCCCGATCGCGACACGCCGACCTTCCGGCTCCGCACCTACGAGATTCATCCACTGAAGCACGCGCACAATGCGGCGCTCGAGTTCGAGGATTTCGAGATCGACCCCACCGATCTGCTCTCGGCGGGCGTCGGTCGCGACGGGATGGCCATCGTCTGGCACGGACTCAACCGTGGTCGCGTGACGCTCGCGGCGCAGGCGGGGGGCACGCTGCGGCTCATGCTCGCTCACGCGGTCGCGCACGCCGGGCGCCGCCATACCTGGGGCCGGGCGATCGCTTCTCGCCAGCTCGTCCAGGGCCGGCTCGCCAGAATCGCCGCCGCGATCGAGGCGTGTGATGCGGTCGCCCGGTGGTCGGCCACGGTGATCGACTCGGGCGCGGCAGGTGAGCTGGAGGCGATCGTGGCGAAGACCGTGGCGAGCGGCTGTGTGCGCGATGCGGCACTCGACGCGCTGGGGGTGCACGGCGGTCGCGCCTTCCTCGTGGGGCATCCGCTCGGCGACTCGCTGCATGACCATCTCGCCGTCGGCATCTACGAGGGTGAGAGCGATCTCCTAGGCCTCGCCCTGTTCAAGGGGCTCGCCCGGCGGCATCCACTGGCCGACTCGGGAGCCCGCGGCTGGCGCCGGGCAGGGGCGTGGCTGGCGTGGCAGGTCGCTCGCTGGGCCGCCGCCCGGCCGGATCACGCCCCTCTGTTCGATCGCCGCCTGCGCGGGCACGCGCGTGAGGCGCATCAGGTGCTCCGTCGGGCCGCGCATGCGATCGACCGGGCGATCCGGACGCACGGCCGATCGCTTGCGGAGCGACAACTCGAGGTCGGCAGCATGGCCGCCACCGTGCGGGAGAGCGTCGCCGTGATGGCGACCGCGTGGCACGCGGATGCGACCGGCTGTCGGCGCCGCGCTGACGCGGCCGACGTGTGGTGCCGGCTTGCGCTCGCGAGGGCCGCGGGCCGGCCGCCTTGCGCGGCAGACCTCCAGGCGGTGGCGTCGCTCGGCGCCCGCGTCGCGATGGAGCCAGCGGAGCGGCCAGAGCCTTGACGATC
>DNLZ01000170.1:0-2349 GCA_003488325.1 Planctomycetaceae bacterium | reverse complement strand
TCGTGAGGGGCCAGTCCGGTGGTGGCTTCGCCAGGGTCGTGTGGCGATCTCCACACGGTGCCGCCGTCCCTCGACATCACAGGTGGAGAGGAGGGGGCCGATGCCATTTCTCATGGTCAATCTCGACGATCCCGCCGATTGTCGGCGGGCGATGCAGCAGCTCCGCGGGCGCGTCGTGGGCGCCCAGCGGATGACGGGTCCGTGCCGCGGGGGGGCCGTGGGTATGGGAGGAACGCGGGCCGCGGGACGGTTGCCGCTCGGCCAACAGCTGCGTCGCATCCGTCATCGCGGCCTTTGGCCGCATCTTGTCCGCATCGCCCGGGCCTCGGCCGAGCCGCGCTCGCTCATGGAGTGGGACGAGGCCCTCGGGCTCCCGGCGAACAAGATGCGGTCGCTGAAGGCGATCATGGCCAAGCTCGAAAACCGGTTCGGCCTCCGGTTCCTGCAGCCGGCGACGGACGGGAGCGTCGACGCGGTCGGCAATCCACGGTATGAGATGGTGCCGCGCGTGCGTCGGGTCGTGCTCAGGCTCGCGGCCGAAGAGGCCGGCAGCTGAGTTTTCGAGGGGGTGGCCGGCGGAATCCGGGGCTGCGGGGCTCGCCGGTCGGCGGATGCAACCTTTGGGGCGATACGTCCGTTGAAAGGGTACGATCGTTGAGATTTCCGATTCATTTCCTCGTGCAGAAAGGTGTCGCATGCGCGTCGTTTGCCGAATCAATCGCCGGATGACTCGTGGAGTGTGCAGCGTGATGGCCGGCGGCCTCGTCGCGATCGCGGTCCTCGTCGCGTCGCCGGTCGCGTCGGGTGCCGACAAGCCCGCAATCGATCCGGAAAAGGTCTTCAAGCGGAAGGATGCCGATGGCGACGGCAAGCTCTCGCTCGAGGAGTTCAAGGCGGGTCTCAAGGAGAAGGCTCTCGAGAACGCCGACCGCCGTTTCAAGCGGGTCGATACCGACGGCAACGGCACGCTCTCGCTCGAGGAGTTCAAGGCCGGCATGAAGCCGAAGCCGGCGGGGAGCTGAGTCTCCGAGGCGGGTTCGGAGTGGCTCGATCCTGGCACGGAGTGACTGGGTCCGCGTGCGGCGCGTCCGGCACGGGGCCGTGGCCGTCCGGTCGGCTCACCGGCTCGTGATGAGCGCCGGCCACCAGCTGCAGAGATACCAGCCGCGGGGCGCGGTCATCTCCGCAAGCAGTTCGAGCGGCTCCCGCGCGCCGGGAATCGCCCCGCCGAGGACGTCGTCGAGCAGGCCCCGCGGCCGCGAGTAGCGCACCACCCGGGCCGTGTCGGTCGTGAGGCCCGCGAGTTCAACCGCGCGGGCGACGGCATCCTCGACGAAGCCGATGCGGTCGACCAGGCCCGCCTCGAGAGCCTGGCGCGACGTGAAGACCTGGCCCGTCGCGACGGCATCGACCGCGTCCGCGTCGAGCTTCGGCCGGCCGGCCCGGACGATCTCCTTGAACCGCGTGAACATGTCGGCGACCAGCGACTCGAGCACCTCGCGCTCGCGTTCCGCCAGCTCCGGGGTGCGATCCTTCGTGGGGCTGAGCATCTCCTTGAGCGGGCCGCTGGCGACGGAATCGTCGCGCACATCGATGCGCTTGAGCAGCTGCGAAAGATCGAATGACGGGATGATCACGCCGATCGAGCCGGTGAGCGTGGCGGGCTCGGCGTAGATGACGTCCTCGCGGCCGCCGTTGGCCATGGCGACGTAGTAGCCCCCGCTGGCGGCGATGCCTCCCATGCTGACCACGACCGGCAGGTCGCGGCGGGTCGCGAGCCCGGCGATGCGGTGGTGCAGTTCGTCACTGCCGCTGACGGTGCCGCCGGGCGAGTCGATCCGGAGGACGATCGCCCGGACGCTCTCGTCGGCCTCGACGGTATCGAGCTGGGCCCGGGCGAACCCCTCGCCTCCCATGATCGCACCCGAGATCGTCACGATCGCGACCTTCGCGGGGGCGGCTTTCGAGAGGGAATGATACGTTTCGACGACCCGTGGGTCGCGCTGGAAGTACTGCGAGAACGCCCCCGCACTGCCGATCGCCGCCAGCAGCGAGACGCCGGTGATCAACCACGCCAGCCGGGTGCCCCAGCGGCCCCAGCCGCCAGCCTGCTCCAGGATGACGCGCGTCGGCGCCTGCCGGTCGAGGCGTGTGAGATCGTCCTGCATCATGATGCCATCCTCGTGTGTGTCGATCGGCGCGAACCGCGGATCGAGCCCTGCACCACGATTCTAGAGCACGTCTTGCGCACTTGTAGCGACGACGGGGCAAACCAAGGTAGGTAGGCGAAGGGGGTCGGCGAACGCTCGAGGAGCGTTGGGCCGCGGCGGCCCACGCGACGAGACGTGT
>DNLZ01000434.1:15245-15455 GCA_003488325.1 Planctomycetaceae bacterium | reverse complement strand
AGCGGGCGACGGCGGACGAGGGTCGAGCGGTGCGCGATGGCATCGCCGCGCGCGACGCCGAGATCGAGCACGTGCTGCGGGCGGGGGGCCGCTGGGTCTCGTTCACGCACGAGATCGCACCGATCCTGCGGGCGAAGTGCGTGGCGTGCCACACGCCCCGCGAGCCCGGTGGTGGCCACGTGATGACCCACTACGCGGCCCTCCTCGCCG
>DNLZ01000434.1:14669-14927 GCA_003488325.1 Planctomycetaceae bacterium | reverse complement strand
CGGTGCCGCCGGGGCCGCGGTCGTGCCGGGTGATCCCGAATCGCCGCTGTGCACGGAGGTGGCCGACGGCTCGATGCCGAAGGACGGCACGCCGCTCTCCCCGGCCGAGGTCGATCTCATCCGGCGCTGGGTCGCGCTCGGCGCGCGGCTCGACGCCGGTGCCGACCCCGAGGCTCCACTCGTGCGGATCATGCCGCGGGTAAGGCAGCCCGATCCGCCCGCGGTGTATCCGGCCCCGGTGGCCGTGTCGGCCCTCGC
>DNLZ01000434.1:1766-14362 GCA_003488325.1 Planctomycetaceae bacterium | reverse complement strand
GCCCTCGCGTTCCATCCCGACGGCACGCGGCTTGCCGGCTCGGGCTATCACGAGGTGCTCATCTGGTCGGTGCCGGACGGTCGGCTCCTCGCGCGGATCACGAACGTGGCCGAGCGGGTCCATGCCCTCGCGTTCCATCCCGACGGCCGCCGGATCGCCGTCGCGGCCGGCACGCCCGGCGTGCTCGGCGAGGTAAAGCTCTTCGACGTGGAGGACAGCCGGCTCGTCGCCGATCTGGGTGTCGCCGACGACGCGTTTTTCAGCGTGGCCTTCAACGCCGACGGCAGCCGGCTCATCGCGGCCGGTGCCGATCGCACGGCCCGCCTCTTCGACACCGACACGGGCGCACAACTCGGCGAGCGGGCGGATCATGCCGACTGGGTGCAGGCGATCGCGTTTTCACCCGATGCGCGGCGGGTGGTGTCCGCCAGCCGCGACGACACGGCCAAGGTGTTCGACCTCGCCGCGCAGAAGCTCGTCACCACGTTCTCCGGTCACGCGGCGTCCGTGGCTGCCGTCTGCTGGCTCGGTGACGGACCGCTCGTGGCGACCGGTGGCCGGGATGGGGCCGTCCGCATCTGGAACGTCGAAAACGGCAAGGAGTCCCGCCGGATTGGTGGATTCACCGGCGCCGTCGACGTCCTCGTGCCGCTCGTCGGAGGACGCATCGCCGTCGGCGATCGGTCGGGCACCGTGCGCGTCCACGGCGCCGCCGACGGGAAGCAGACGGCGTCGTTCCCCGTGGCGAAGGCCCCGACGACGAGCCTCGCCGCCTCGCGAGACGGCCGCCTGCTCGCGGTCGGCAGCCTCGACGGCGGCATCACGATCGTCACGCTCGACGGGACGACCGCACCGGCGCGCTGGCAGGCGACACCTCCCGCCGCACCGCCGGCCGACCCGCGCTGAGCGACGGTGTCCGGCCGCTCGGTCGCCGCACCGAACCCCCGTGCCTCTCTCTGTAGCCCACGCCCCGAGCGCAGTGGATGGGCGTCGTCCCCTGCCCCCAGTGGCGCACGCCTCCAGGCGTGCGAATGGGCGTCGTCGAACGACCGGCTTCCCTGTCTGTCGATTCGCGGCTCACGATGCAGGCACCCCGACGTTCAGCCGCCTGCGCACTCGGGCACGGGCGTCGGCACCGGCCGGCCGGCGAAGTGCTCGCGCAGGTTGCGCACGACGAGCGCGGCCATCGCCTCGCGGGTGCGGGTCGTGGCGCTGCCCATGTGGGGCGTCAGCACGACGCGGGCCGACGTGCGCAACGCCTCGGGCACGTGTGGCTCGTCCTCGAAGACGTCGAGACCCGCGCCGGCGATCGTGCCGCGCTCGAGCGCCGCGATGAGCGCCCGCTCGTCGACCACCGAGCCGCGTGAGATGTTCACGAGGATGCCCTCGGGCCCGAGCGCCTCGAGGACGTGGGCATCGACCAGGTGCTGTGTCGCGGCGCCGCCCGGTGTGGTCACGACGAGGAAGTCGCTCGCCGCCGCCAGCGCGACCGGATCGGGAAGATACCGCCACGGTGCGTCCGGCTTGGGCGCGCGGGCCGTGTAGGCGATCGACATGCCGAAGCCCTCGGCCCGCCGTGCGATCGCCCGCCCGATGCGTCCGAGGCCGAGGATGCCGAGTCGCTGACGTGACATGCCACGTGCCAGCGGGAGCGGCCCGGCGGGCCAGCGGTCGTCCCGCACGAACCGGTCGGCCGCGGGAATCCGCCGCGCGGTGCAGAGCATCAGCGCGATGGCGAGGTCCGCGACGTCGTCGTCGAGCACGCCGGGCGTGTGCGTGACGAGCACGCCTCGTGCGAGGGCCGCCGCGACGTCCACGCCGTCGTAGCCCACCCCGAATACGGCGACGATCTCGAGGGCCGGCAACCGATCGAGCAGCGCCGCGTCGATGCGGATCTCGCCACGGGTCACCAGTCCGCGGATCGTGCCCGCGAGCGGTGCGAAATCCTCCACCGGCCGTTCGTGAAGCCGATCATGCAGCGCGAACTCCGCGGCCAGTGGCGTCGCGAGAAACGGGGGCAGTTCGGCCGCGGCGAGGATGGGGATGGCGGGCATGGACGAGGCGCACGTGGTGTCGAGCAGGACGCGGTCGAGATCATACGGCGAGGCGGGTAGGATCGTCGCGAGTCACATCCGCCGTCGGCATCCACCCCGTCTGAGACCCCACCATGGCTTCGGGATTCCATGCGCGTCGGGCCGGGAGACGGTCGCGTCCCGGTGCCGCACGGTGGTGCCTCGCGCCGGCTCTTGTGCCATTCGCCTGCCTCATGGTCGGTGCCTCGGCCGCGGTGGCCGTGGAGCTGCGGCTCTCGGCGCCGCTCGACTGGCAGGTCGTGCAGCGCACGTCGCCCGGCCGCGGCAGCCTGCGGGTCGTCGGCGAGCTGTCGGAGGCGTGTCCGGCGGGCGCCGTGCTCGAGGCCCGTCTCGTGCACGGGGATGCCGAGCCTGCCTGGCAACGCATCGGCGGGACGGTGACGGGGCGTGCCCTCTCCGGCACCGTGACCGGACCGGCCGGCGGCTGGTGGCGGCTCGATGTGCGCGTCGTGCACGAGGGGACCGTGTGCGCCGTCGGCAGCGTGGGACATGTCGGCATCGGCGAGGTCTTCGTCGTCGTGGGCCAGTCGAACTCGGCCAACCATGGCGAGGAGCGGCAGGTGACGACGACGGGTCGGGTCGCGTCGTTCGACGGCACGGCCTGGCGGATCGCGAACGATCCGCAGCCCGGCGCGAGCGGATCCCAGGGGAGCTTCATGCCGTCGCTCGGCGACGAGCTCGTAAGGCGGCTCGACGTCCCGGTGGGGTTCATCGCCCGGGGCATCGGGGCGACGAGCGTGCGCGAGTGGCTGCCCAAGGGCGCGACGTTTCCGGCCCCGCCGACGATCGAAAGCCGCGTGACCCGGCTGCCCGACGGCACGTGGTCGAGCGACGGTGCCGCCTACGCCGGACTCGTCGCGGGGCTCGAGGCCGCCGGACCGCGCGGCCTTCGCGCGGTGCTCTGGCATCAGGGGGAGAGCGACGCCAACCAGAAGGATCCGACGCGCACGCTGCCCGGCCGGCTCTATCGCGAGTATCTCGAGCGGATCATCCGCGCGTCGCGGCAGGACGCCGGCTGGGAGGTGCCGTGGTTCGTGGCGCAGGCGAGCTACCACGTGCCCGGCGACGAGAAGAGCGACGACATCCGGGCCGCACAGGCCGCCGTCGTGAACGACGGCAGCGCCCTCGCGGGTCCCGACACCGACGCCTTGAAAGGATCACTCCGGGAACGTGACGGTCAGGGCGTTCACTTCAGCGGCCCGGGCCTGCGGGAGCACGGGATGCGCTGGGCCGAGAGGATCCTGCCGTGGCTCGAGGCGCAGTGGAACGCCCCGCGCGCGGTGGACGGGGGACGGGAGTGGTCCCGCTACGAGCCCCTGCCCGAGTGCCACGCGATCGGCTGGGTGAACGCCAACGTGCGAGCGAAGGATTCCGCGGGCTGGGACGGCGTGCTCGACGAGGCGCGATGGGGCACGCCCTCGCCCGAGCAGGCGGTGGGGCGGGACTGGGATTGGGGGATCACCGACGCGCAGTGGCACGAGGCCGTGCGGACGAAGGGGGAGGGATCGCGCGAGGAGGTGCGGTTCGACCTGTGGCTGCCGGACGACGTGCCGGTCGTGAAGGGCATCGTCGTCATGTCCGGCCACGGCAGCGGCGAGAGTCTCTTCCGGCGCCGCGACCTCCGCGCGCTCGCCTGTGAGCTGCAGCTGGCCCTGGTCGCGTTCATCGGCAATCCCGTGCAGCGCGGCTTCTGGCCGCACGGTCTTCTCGCCGAGCGCCTGCAAGCGTTCGCCGCGACGAGCGGGCATCCCGAGCTCGAACACGCCCCGCTTTTCCTCTACGGCCACTCGAACGGCACGGGCTTCTCGGCGGTCTTCGCGGCGCGGGAGCCCGACCGCGTCTGGGGCTGGGTGTCGATGCGCCCCGGCATCACGTTCCAGGTCTATCAGCCGCGGGCGGCGCGGGTGCCGGGCCTCGTGATCTTCGGGGAGGACGACCATTTTCTCGCCCGGCCCTCGCGCGAGGAAAACCTCGCCGTGGTGCCGACGATCCGCCGCCGGCACGACGCCGTCTGGAACATGGCCGTGGAGCCGAAGACCGGTCACGGTCCCGGCGAGAAGACATGGCCGCTCGTGCTGTCGTTCCTCCGCCACTCGTTCGCCGCGCGCGTGCCCCCGGAGGCCGATCCCCGTGCCGGGCCGGTGCGGCTCGTCGAGCTGGTGGTGGACGAGGGCCACCTCGGCGCGAACTGGGACGCCGCCAGCGGCGGCTACCAGGCCCTCGAGGTTGCACCGTACGCCGACTTCACGGGCGATCGCGCCGGGGCGTCGTGGCTCATCAACGCCCCCTACGCCGCCGACTGGCAGGCCTTCCAGCGTGACGGCGAAGTCGGGCCGTGACCTGCACCTCGAGCGCTCTCCGCGCTCCATGCCGTGGCGACGTGATCGCGTCCTTCACCGGAGCGGCGCGATGCCGTGGCGTCGCCGCGTCTCGTTGAGCGTCGTCCAGGCACTCGGCGAGCGACGAAACAGTCCGACGAGTTGTGTCGTCGTCACGTCGAGCAGCGCGGCGACGGGTGCCACGAGTCCGGTAGCCGCCTCGATCCTGTCGAGCGCCTCGGCGACGAGGGCCGGATAGTCGTCGTGGTCGGTGGCCACGGCGAGTCTGCCGCCCTGCGACCGGCGGCGCCAGAGCTCCGAGGGCTCCGCTGGGGGGGCCGTGCGGTGCTCGAGCGCCAGCCGCACGCGCAGCCTGCGGATCGCAGCCGCGCGATTCTCCGCCTGCGACCGGCGCTCGGAGGCCTCGGCCACGATGCCGGTCGGGCGATGCATGAGCACGACGGCCGTCTCGACCTTGTTGCGATGCTGTCCGCCCGGGCCGCCACGGCGGGTGCGCGACTCGTCGCAGTCGCGAAGCAGGTCGTCCGGGGGCAGGGCGGCAGGGTGCATGCGTGTCGCGACGCTCAGCCGAGCAGCCACCGCGCGATCGAAAAATAGATCGTCAGCGTGGCCATGTCGGTGGCTGCCAGGGCGATCGGGCCGGCGGCCACCTGCGGCTCCCGGTCGAAGAACCGGAGGATGTTGGGCATCGCGGCGCCGATGACCGCTGCCACCGTCACGCCGCCGGTGATGCCGCCGAGGATGCACGCGCCGAGCGTCGGGTCGCGGAGCCACACGAGTGCGACGGCTGCGACGGCCACGGCGCTGGCGAGGCCCAAAAGCGCGCCGGTGGCCGACTCCACGCGGAGGGCGCGGGCGATCCCCGCGAGCGTCGGCTGACGGCCGTGGAGCATCTGGAGCGCGAGGCTGACCGATTGGATGCTCACGCTCTCGGCGAGGGCGAGCACCACCGGGATGAAGAGCGCGAGTGACACCGTCTGACGGAGCTCGGCCTCGAACACGCCGGAGAGGATGGCCGCCACGATGCCGCCGACGATGTTCGCCACGAGCCAGGGGAAGCGGCCGCGGAAGGCGGCGAGGGGGGAGGCCTGCTGCGACTCCTGGTAGTGCACGCCGATGAGCTGGAAGAGGTCGTCGGTGTCCTCGCGGCGATCGAGGTCGGCGAGCTCCTCGGTGTAGAGATCGACATCGACCACGCCGAGGAGTCGCCGCGCGTCGTCGAGCACGGGAAAGGCGAGCAGCCGGTGGAGCAGGAAGAACTCGCAGGCCTCGAGCACGGTGGCCGAGGCGGGGATGCCGACCACCTTCCGCACCATCACGTCGGCCAGTGGCGTCGCGTCGGCGCTCAGGAGGAGCCGCCGCGTCGGCACGACGCCCTCGAGGCGACCCGATGCGTCGACGACGTAGAAGTAGATGATGCGTCCGCCCGGGGGTGACGACCGCGCGGAGGCGATCGCGTCACCGACGGTCTGATGCACGAGCAGGCGGGCCGGGTCGGTCCGCATGTGCCGGGTGACCGGATCGTTGAGGTGGGACGCCGCGGCGGGTGTGGCTGTCATGACGCGGTCACGTGCTTGCGGGCGGCAGCCGGCGGTGACTGCGTCACTTCGCGAGCGTGATCGACAGCGGCGGGCTGCCGTAGGTGCGCTTCATCACGAAGTTCAGCGAGACGTTCGCCATCACGACGAACTGCTGCTCCGGAGCCTCCGGTGCGTTCGCGGCGGCCTGGAGCACGATCCTCCCCTTCGTCTTGCCGCCGGTGAGCAGCGTCTCGCTCTTCGAGGCGTCCACCGTGACACCCTCCGGCAGCGAGTTGCCGAACACGCCGCCGAGGTGGGCGTAGGTCACCTCGAGCAGCACGTTGGCGGTGAACCCCTCGGCCCGCTCGATCTCGATGTCGAGCGTCGTGCTGCCCCCCGGGGCGAGCCGCACCGCCGTCTCGCCCACGGTCACGCGCCGGATGTCGGCGGGCTTCGAGACCGCGACGACGTGGGACTCGACCGGCCAGTGACCGCGGCCCCCGCCGGGCAAATACGTCTCCTGGTAGACCACGGCATCGGCCGTGCGCTCCGGCGCCGCCTCATCCCCCTCGTGGCGTCCGCTCCCGAGGATCGTGATGGGTGCCGCCAGCGGCTGCGCGTCGGTGGCCGCCTGGAAAACGATGCAGCCGTCCTGTCCCTTCCCGGGAAGAATGCGGCCGCACGAGGCCGTCACTCCCGCCGGCAGACCGTCCACGGCCAGCTGGATCGCACCGTTGAAGCCGTTGCGCCGCACGGCTCGGACGAAGAGCACCCCGGTGGTGCCCGGGGCGATGAGCGTCTTGTCGGTGTCGGCGAAGAGCTCGAACCACGGCCTGCTCTCGCGCACCTCCAGCGCGTAGACGAAGGCGTCGCCCCCGCGCATGTGCAGGTCCCGCACCTCGAGCACGTAGCGGCCGTCGGCCGGGGCGGTCCACGACTCGATCGCCGCATCGGTGACCTTGCGCTTGCCGACGGTGATGTCGTCGGACAAGGCCAGCTGCCGCCCCTTGTCGTCGAGGACGCGCAGGTGGGCATCGACGGATGCACCGAGCCGGGCGGCAAACACCTCGATGTCGAGTCGCTGCCCCTTGCGGGCCTCGAACGTGAAGCAGTCGACATCCCCCTCGCGATCGAGCATGCCGTTGAGCACGGTTGGGACGGCGAGCGTCGCGGCGGTCTCCGGCGTGTCGTTGTCTCCCGAGACCTCGCCCGCCACCGCGCCGTCGACGAGCATGAGTCGCTGCCGCTGCGCGCCAAGTCGATCGACGGTGAGCGTCACCTCCTGCAGGCCGTCCGGTCCGGGTGCGGGCCCCGGCACCCGCGCCGTGAGGCTCGCATCCGCTCCGATGCCGAGCGGGGCGAGCGGGGGGATCGCCCGGCCTGCGACCGCGGCGGGAAAGACCGTCCGCACGATCGGCCTGGCCGAGATCTCGATGCAGTAGGTCCAGTGCACATTCCCGAGATAGCGCACGTCGCGGATCTCGAGCGTATGCTCCCCCCCCTCCGCGAACGTGTGCCACAGCGCGGGGTCGCCGCTGAACTCGTTGTCGCTCGCCGCCACGACCGACCCGCGGGCATCCCGCACCACGAGGATCGGATCGGCGTGCTGCTGGAGGTCGTGCACGCGGTCCTCGAGCCGCATGCACCAGACATGGAAGCCGAGCGCCGCGCCCGGCTCGACGCGAAAGCGATACCGGTCGACCTCCTCGGCCTTGGCGATCGTGCCGCAGACGGCGGCCGGCGGCGTCACCTCCTGATGCGCGGGCCCCGCGACGCCGTCGGCCGGCGGTGTGGCCGCGGGTGGTGCCTCGACGACGACCGGGTCGCGGACGACCAGGAGCTGGCCCACGGTGCTGACGCCCAGGGGCGTGACCACCCGCACGTCGCGCACGCCGGGAACCGCGTCGGCGACGGCCGTGAACGTGACCCGCAGCGACTCCCTCGGCTTCGGCGTCCCCCCCGCCTTCGTCTCCGCCGCCTTCGCGTCCGCGGGAGGCGCGTCGGGCACGACGCTGCCCGTGACACCCTCGCCGGATACGAGCACCGCGGTCGCCCCGTCGAGGGCGTAGCGCGACGCGATCGTGGCGGTGCCGCTCGTGCCTGCCTGGAGGGCGGTCGGCGTGAGGCTCATGAGCATGGGATAGGCGGTCTGGGCGCGGGCCGTCGGCGCGAACGCGCACGTGACGGCGACGAGCGTCGCCACGGCCGCGAGGACCTCCCGCGTCATGACGGGCTTTCGTCGCCGGTGGTCGATCGGCATGGAAGGGCCTCCTCGTGACGCCGTGTCGCTCCGCACGGGCGTCAGTGCACGAACAGGAACTGCTTCGAGTTGAGCAGCGCCCAGAAGATGTCCTCGTATCCCTCGGCGGGCGTCGGCGACGCCGTGACGATGTCGCGCGTCGCCGCCGTCTCCGCGTCGGTGGGCATCCGGCAGAGCGAGGCGAGATAGAGCTGCCGGATGATCGCCTCGTGGTCGGCACCACCTGCGAGCAGCCTCGCCAGCCGGCCCTGCGGCGACGCCACCTTCGTCGCGATCGTCTCGCCGTTGAGCGTGTGCAGCGACTGCGCGAGGTTCGGATCGCGGGCCCGCTCGCACTCGCACACGCTCACACGCCGCGGCTTCGCGAAGGTGACGAGGAAGTGGTCTGGATACTCGGCGTCGGGCAGTTCGATCGCCCGCGTGCCCGCCGGCACGTCCTTGAACTTCGTGGGCACGCCCGTCGCGTCGGCGATGCAGTCGAGCAGCGGCTCGGCCTCGAGCCGCCGCACGGCGAAGTGGCTGTAGAACCGCCGGTCGTCGGCGTTCTCCGCCGTGGGCTGTGACGAGAGCCCGTAGAGACGGCTCGTCATGATCGTGCGGAGCAGCCGCTTCAGGTCGTGTCCGTGGGCGACGAAGTCGCGAGATAGTTCGTCGAGCATCCGCTCGTTGCTCGGCGGATTCGTGCTGCGCATGTCGTCCACCGGATGGACGATCCCGCGGCCGAGCAGCCAGCCCACGTAGCGGTTGACGATCGCCCGGGCGAAGGCCGGGTTGTCGGGGGATGTGAGCCAGTCGGCGAGCGGGAGGCGCCGGTCGAGCGGATGGTCGATCGGCTCTCCGCCGAGCGGTGTCGGCGGCAGCCGCGCGCCGGTGCGGGGATGGGTCGACTCGCCCGACTGGCCGACCATGACGACCATGTCGCGACCGAAGATCCCGAAGTCCTCGCTCGTCTTCGACGACACCCGTGCGAAGAAGGCCGCCATGCCGTAGTAGTCGGCCTGGCTGAGGCTTTCGAAGGGATGCTGGTGGCACTTCGCGCAGTCGAGCCGCAGGCCGAGAAAGAGCTGACTCGTCGCCTCCGTCTGCGTGGGCACGTCGCCGTAGACACGGAAGTAGTTCGCCGGACCGTTGGAGTAGATCGAGCCGCGGGCCGTGATGAGCTCACGCACCATCCGGTCGTACGGCTTGTTGACCCGGAACGACTCCCGCAGCCAGTTGTGCAGGGCCCACATCCCCTGCGGCCCGATGGTCGCGCTCGAGTTCCGCAGGAGGTCCGACCACCGCAGCGTCCAGAAGGCCGCGTAGCGATCGTCATGCACGTCCTGCACGGGGTCGCCGGTGAGGCCGAGCAGCCGGTCCACGAGCCGCTGGCGCTTGTCGGCGTCACTCGAGGCCAGAAACGCCTCGACCGTCTCCGGCGAGGGCAGGCCTCCGACGGCGTCGAGGAACGCGCGGCGGATGAACGTCGCGTCGTCACAGTCGGGCGACGGCACGAGGCCGATCGCAGCCAGCTGCTCCGCCGCGGGGGCGTCGATCGGTCCGGAGAGGCCTGCGCCCCACGGGGGCGCGCTCGTGGGCGGTGCGGCCGAGACAATGGTCCGAGTCGTCGTGTCGGCGAAGGGAACGACGACGATGCTCGTCGCGACGCGTCCCTCGTAGCGCACCATCAACGCCGCCTGCCCACGGCCGACCGCGGTCGCGAGGCCGGAGCGCGAGACCTGGACGACCCCTTCGTCGATCGACTCGAACGTGCCGAGCGTGGTCACGTCGCGCGACGTGCCGTCGGAGTAGCCCGCCACCACGCGGTACTGCTGGGTGAGACCGGGCGGTCCGATGCGCTGTGCCGGCTGGATCGCGAGGGAGGTGACGGCGAGCTGTGGATCGCTCGGCCGCGGGCAGCCGTCGGCGATCCAGCCCTCGAGGAGGCGATGCTCCAGCGAGCCGGGTGCAAGCCGCTGGCCCCCGCCATGGGACACCGCCATCGTGGGCTTTTCGAGAAGCAGGCTGCCGGCGGGATGCGCGCGATGCACGCGACGGCCACGGCCGGCGAGGGCGATGGCGTCGTGATCGGCCACCGGATCATGCCCGAAGACCGAGAGCTTGAAGCCGCCCTGGCCATGCTGCGCGGCATGGCAGGCGCCGGCGGCGCAGCCAGCCTTCGTAAGCACCGGCCGGACGTCCCGCAGAAAATCGATCTGCGGTGGCGACGACATGCCCGACACGGATACCGCCATCGTCACGGAGCGGTCCGCGACCGTCGCGGTGAGCGTGCCCGTGCCGTCGCGCCGGCCCCCGACGAGCCCGGTGGCGTCGACGGATGCGAGGTCGGCCGGCTCGACGACGTAGGTTGCGTCCCGCGTACGGTCCTCGGCACGCGGCCCGACCGAGCCGTCGGCCTCGGGCTGCCGGACGACCAACTGGATGCGATCGAAGGGGCCGTGCAGGCGGATTTCACCGGGATCGATCGCGAGCATCGACGCGGGCTCGGCGGCATGGCCCACGCCACACACGGCCGTGAACCTCGGGAGCATGGTCGATGTCCCGAGCACCAGCGCCAGCGCGGTCACTGTGAAGATCGTGCGCCGCATCGAGGGCGGCACCATCACCTGTCTCGCACGTGCACGCATGACGATCACGCATGACTCCTGCGGTCCGGACCCTGCGAAACAGGAAGGTGCCGTCGTGTGGGAAGATTCGCCCGGCGGGGACCGATATTTTAACACGATCTTCACGGCGTTACACTTCGCGGAACGCACGACCGCGGCGGCATTCCGACGGAGGATGTTCCATCATGCAGCCCCGACGACATCCCGACTCCCGTTCCCCTGGCCGATCGCGGGCCGATGCGGGCATCGAGTCCGCGTCCCACGGCGTTCTGGCGCGGATGTCGCGGCGGAACGCGATGCACATCGGTGGACTCGCCGGGCTCGGCGTGTCGCTGCCGCTCGTGCTCGAGGCCCGTGCGCGGGCCGCCGCCGCCACCGGCCGCGCCGCCGATGACATCAACTGCATCCTCCTCTGGACGCTCGGTGGCACGAGCCACCACGACACGTTCGACCCGAAGCCGCTCGCGCCGGTGAACGTGCGGGGGGAGTTCGGCACGATCGCGACGGCCACCCCGGGCGTGCACTTCACGGAGATCGTGCCGCGGATGGCGGCGGAGCAGAAGCGGTTCGCGCTGCTGCGCGGATGGAATCCGCAGAACGGATCGCACGGCTTCGCCGACCAGTGGGTGATGTCGGGGCGTCGGCCCAATCCGGCCGTCCACTATCCCTGCTTCGGTTCCGTCGTGAGCTACACGAAGGGATACAGGACGGCGCTGCCACCGTTCTTCCAACTCGGCGCCAACGTGTCCCGGGTCAATGGCGGCGGGACGGCCGGAATTCTCGGGCTCGAGCACAACCCGTTCGAGATGCTCGCCGACCCGGCCGCGGCCACCTTCGACGTCCGCGACATCACCCCGCCCTCGGGTGTCGGCCCGGAACGGATCGCGCGCAGGCAGGACATCCTCTCGCGGATCGACGCCCTCCAGCGGGCCACCGACCGGCAGCCGGCGGCATACGACGCGCTCGACAGCCATGTGAAGGCCGCCTTCACGATGATCACCTCGCCGGCCACGAAGGAGGCCTTCGCGATCGACACCGAGCGACCGGAAGTCCGCGACGCCTACGGTCGCAATCGGCTGGGCCAGAGCCTGCTGCTCGCGAGGCGGCTCGTCGAGGCCGGCGTTCGGTTCGTGACGGTCAGCGACGGCGGCTGGGACACCCATGCCAACAACTTCAAGTCGCTCAAGGACTCGCGGATTCCGCCGGTGGATCAGGGTCTCCCCCAGCTCCTCATCGACCTCGAGCAGCGCGGCCTGCTCGACACCACGCTCGTGCTCTGGCTCACCGACTTCGGTCGCACTCCGATGATCAACTCCGCCAGCGGTCGTGATCACTGGGCGAGCGCCGGATTCGCGATCATGGCCGGGGCGGGCATTCCCGGCGGGCACGTGCTCGGCGAGACCGACGCCCAGGGCGGCAGCGTCGTGCGAGACGAGTATCTCAGTGAGGACATCGCGGCCACCGTGTATACGAAACTCGGGATCCCGACCGATCTGGTCGTGAAGAGCCCCGACGACCGTCCGGTGCGGCTGATCGAAGGCCATCCCATCGCCGAGTGGACCTGACCGCCGGTGGTGTCTGGCGATGCCGTCGGCCGCCGATGGCCCTCGACCCAGGACGCCCACGCCTGAAAAATAGGCCCGGAGGGATTCGAACCCCCGACCAAGGGATTATGAGTCCCCTGCTCTCACCGCTGAGCTACGGGCCCGCTGACTCGATTGTACGTCTTTTGCGCCGTGCGCGGCGTGGGCGTTCCGCATGGTGCCCGCGAGCACTGG
>DNLZ01000434.1:0-1340 GCA_003488325.1 Planctomycetaceae bacterium | reverse complement strand
GACGATCGTAACGCGGCCATGATTCCAGGGCACGTTCTCGTGTGTCGCCCACTTGAAATAGTTCATTCACGATGTACTATCTCGGTGTTCTCATAACGGGGAGCCGGGTATGGATGGTATGGATAGTGATGGTTCAACCGCTGCCGGTGGTGTCGTCGGAAGGATCGCATCGGCTCCGGTGGTGAGCGCGAGCGATCCATCATCCAGGCCCGAGCCAGCTTCAAAGCCCGCTGGGGTGAAGTCCGACGCGGGGACGTCCCAGAAGCGACCGGTCCCGGCGAAGTCGGGCGCAGGGAAGGCCCGGCCTGCCAAGAAGGCTCGTCCCCGCAAGCCCACCAAAGCGAAGCGTGTCGCGGTGGGTGGTTCCGTGTCGAAGTCCACCAGTCAAACGAAGAAAGCCGAGAAACCGATGGCCAAGAACAGCTCGAAGAAGTCCGGCGGTGTGAACAAGTCTGCGGAGATTCGCAGGGTGGCTGCCGCCATGAAGTCCAAGGGCGTGAAGCCGCGCCCGAGCGTGATCGTCGCCGAGTTGAAGGCGAAGGGGGTCGCCGTGGCTCCGGCGCAGGTCAGCACGATTCTCAAGAAGATGGGATTTCGTCCGCTCCGGAAGCGGAAGAAGCGTGGGGCTCCGGCCGCAGCCGGCGCGTCGGCCAAGGCGCCGAGCAAGGCCGCGCCGAAGTCATCCTCGATTTCCGTCGACGACCTCATCGCCGCCAAGAAGATGGCGGGCAGCCTCGGCGGCACGGAGAAGGCACTCGCCGCGCTCAGCGCCCTGAAGCGATTCGAGGAGTGACCCGCGCCGCGTCGTGCCGACCCGCCGTCATCCGGGCACCTTCATCGCGCTGAGTCGCGCGAGGTGTCGCCGGGAGGCAGGGGCGCGACGGGCGGTGGGGCCGTCGTGCCGTCGCTCCGTGATGCCGACGGGCGACTGTCACGCGGGGACGCGGCGATGCGTGCCTGCCCGGTCGCCCGCGCCGAGTCGTCGCGGGCGACGGGTGGATTTTCCGAACCGCCGGCTCCATCATCCCGCCCGGCCGTCGCGGCGAGCCGCTCGTCGAGGTGTCGCTCGAGTTCGGCCCGGAGCGTTTCCCGTGCCTCCGCGATGCCGCGCTCGGTGAGTGTCCGGGTCTGTGTCGTCATGCGCTCGTCGAGCCTCGCCACGTGGGCGTCCGCCGCCTCCCGCACCGTCCGCAGGGCGTCGGTGAAGCGGGTTTCGAGCCGGGTCGATTCGCTCTCGAACCGCTCGTGCATCGCCTTGGCGTCGGCTGCGAACCGGGCGTTCATCGCGGCGGCCTCGGTGGCGAACTGCTCGTGCAGAATCCGTGACTCCTCCGCGACGA
>DNLZ01000171.1:3107-3702 GCA_003488325.1 Planctomycetaceae bacterium | reverse complement strand
GCAAAACCCCCGGCCATCAATCCCTGGGTCCAACTCGCCCAGGTGCTCCTCTCATGCAACGAATTCGTGTGTGTCGATTGATGCGTGGCGTACGCCTCCAGGCGTGCGATTGCGTTCCCGGGATCACTCGATGCATGCCCGTCGTAGCAACGTTTCCACCGAGGATCATCCGCCCCACACCATCCCTACCCGCGTTCGCACGCCTGGAGGCGTACGCCACCGGGGGAGAATGAAGTCGATCACGAGAATGCTGAGACCCGTAAAAGAGACCGGCACGACCAGGGAGGCCGCACCTTGCTGAGAGAGCCATCCGACCCGAGGCCGACCCGATGACACGCGACGCCACCGACATCGCCCGACGAGCCGCCGCGACCCTCGCGCACCTCCCGGCGACCCGTCGAGAGTTTCTCCGGCGAAGCGGCACCGGCTTCGGCGCGCTCGCCCTTGCCGACCTGCTTGCCGGCGGTGGCCACGACGCCCTCGCATCCGCCACGGCGGCGTCGCTCGCTCACAACCCCAACCCGATGCACCCGAAGGCGCCGCACTTCGCGCCGCGGGCGAAGGCGGTGATCCATCTCTTCCTGAATGGCGGCCC
>DNLZ01000171.1:2117-2675 GCA_003488325.1 Planctomycetaceae bacterium | reverse complement strand
GCGATACGGTCGGAGCGGCATCGAGGTGAGCGAGCTCTTCTCGCACGTCGGCGAGGTGATCGACGAGGTGTGCGTGATCCGCTCGATGCACGCGAACGTGCCGAATCACGAGCCCTCGCTCATGCTCATGAACTGCGGCGAGTCGCAGCTCGTGCGGCCGGCGGTCGGGTCGTGGGTCACCTACGGCCTCGGCAGTGAAAACCAAAACCTGCCCGGCTTCATCGCGATGTGCCCGGGCGGCTATCCGATCAAGGGCTCGGAAAACTGGCAGTCGGCGTTCCTGCCGGGCGCCTTCCAGGGCACCTACATCGACACGAAGCATCGCGAGATCGAGAAGCTCATCGCCAACATCCGCAACTCCTCTGGCCTCGGTCGCGCCGACCAGCGTCGTCAGCTCGATCTCCTCGCAGCCCTCAATCGCCGCCACGAGGAGGCCCGCCAGAACGACGCCGAACTCGAGGCGCGGCTCCAGAGCTTCGAGCTCGCCTACCGCATGCAGCTCGAGGCGACCGACGCCTTCGACATCGAGCAGGAGCCGGCCCACGTGCGGGCGATGTA
>DNLZ01000171.1:0-1721 GCA_003488325.1 Planctomycetaceae bacterium | reverse complement strand
TGGCATGGCCAGGGACAGCCCTGGGACAGCCACGACGAGATCGAGAAGAACCACCGCCGCCTCGCGGGCGAGTGCTCCCAGGCGATCGGCGCCCTGCTCCGCGATTTGCGGCAGCGCGGCATGCTCGGCGAGACGCTCGTCGTGTGGGGCGGCGAGTTCGGCCGCACACCCACCGTCGAGCTGCCGAAGCCGGGCGCCAACTCGGGCTCATCGAGCGGCCGCGACCACAACCATCACGGCTTCACGATGTGGATGGCCGGTGGCGGCGTCAAGGGCGGGCACGTGCACGGTGCCACCGACGAGTTCGGCTTCCAGGCCGTGGAGAACCGGGTGCACGTCCACGACCTGCACGCGACGATGCTCCACCTGCTCGGGTTCGACCACACCCGGCTCACCTACCGCTACGCCGGCCGCGACTTCCGCCTGACCGACGTGCACGGCCGCGTCGTCCACGACATCATCGCGTGACGCGCGGTCGGCCGCGCCCAGCCATCACGTGACACGCCGGGCGAGGCGACGAAACGCCGGCCGCAGTGCCTTGTGCAGGTGCCGTGCGAACGAGCCATCGAGCCCGTGGACGGCGATGAGCTCCACCACGTCGGCGAAGTCGCGGTGCATGCGACGCGGGTCCGCCTCGCCGCATGCCAGTTTCGACTCGATCAGCGCGGCCAGCGACAAGACGGGAAGCCCCTCGATGGGGACGGTGACATCCGCGTCATCCGGGTTGGGCAGCAGCACCTCGCTCCCCTTGCCTGCCCGATCGCCCGCCGCAAGCAGCTGCACCGGAACGCCGACCCGCGAGCGGAACTCGTGGGCATCGTGGTCCCACTCGAACCCGATTTCGGCGAGCGCCGCGCGGATCGTTTCCATATCCTCCCGACGCACGAGCAGGTCGATGTCGACGGTATTCCGTCGATAGCCGTGGAGACACACGGCCACTCCACCGACGACCGCATGCGGGACGCTCACCCGGGCGAGTGCCTCGTGGCACGCAAACGCCGCCTCCCAGATCGGCTCGCTGCCGAGCATGACATAGGTCTCCCGGGCCGATGCGCGCATCATGGCAACCGCCTGGCGGATGGCAGGTGCAACCCCTGCACGTCGTGGCATTGTACTTCGACGAGCGGCCCGGCCATTTCCGCTGATTCGACCACGAGATGCCCAGGGCCCGACATGACGCGCGGGGCGTTGACCCGCGCCCGGTCGTCCTCGACGATTGGTCGCATGAAGACCGTCGCCCAGACCACCACCGGCACGCTCAAGATCGGCGACCAGTGGAATGCGATCACGATCATCGCCCACTCGCAGACCCATCCGCTCAAGGCGATCTGCGAGCTGGCTGAGAACGCGATCGACGCCGGTTCGACGAGCATCCGCATCGTGCGGCGACGCTCCCAGCGGCGGATGTTTCTCGAGGTGGAGGACGACGGCCGGGGTGTCGCTCCCGCCGCGGACGGTCGGCCCGACTTCGAGCGGATCGCGACGCACCTGTGCGACTCGATGAAGCGGCATCTCGACGCGCCCGACCGCCGGGGCGTGCATGGCGAGTTTGGCATCGGCCTTCTCAGCTTCTGGAGCCTCGGCGAGGAGCTGCGGATGACCTCGGGCGGCGGGGCGGGCGGCATCCGGGAACTGCACCTCGTCCGCGGCAAACGGCAGTACACGATCCGCCCGGTGCGGGGCCGGCTGGCCGCGCGCGGCACGCGGGTGCTCGTGGGACC
>DNLZ01000182.1 GCA_003488325.1 Planctomycetaceae bacterium | reverse complement strand
GCCGTCCCGCGGGGCAATCCGCGGGGCATCGCGGTCCTCGACGACCTGCTCGCGGCCGACCTGCGGCTGGCGCTGGCCAACCCGGATGCGGCCGCGATCGGCGCCGTGGTGCGGGCGGCGCTCGCGCCGGTCGGCCGTTGGCAACCGCTGAGCGATCATGCCACGGTGATCACGACCACGGTGGCGGAGGCGGCCACCGCGGTGAAGCTCGGTGCGGTGGATGCCGCGATCGTCTACGACGCCGTGCTCCACGATTTCGAATCGCTCGAGGGAGTCAACGCGCCCGAGCTGGCGGGAATCACCTCGGCCGTGGGGATCGCCGTGGTGGAACCGGAGGCGGGGGCGACCCGGCGCGATGGCGAGGACGAGGGTGGGACCGGTCGCGCCGGCCCGCTTCCCGCCGCCGTTGCCCGAACCGCCGCCGCCCACCGCTTCGCCCGGTTCTGCGCGGCGCGGGATCGGGGGCTCGTCCGCTACGGGGAGCGTGGTTTCTCCACGGTGGATGGCGATTCCTGGGAGCCCGATCCGGAACTGCTCCTCTACGCCGGATCGATGCTGCGGCCTGCGATCGACCGCACGGTGGCGGAGTTCGAGGCACGCGAGGGAGTCCGCGTGACCCGCGTCTACAACGGGTGCGGCATCCTCGTCGCCCAGATGCGGGCCGGACGCGTGCCCGACGCCTACTTCGCCTGCGACACGGAGTTCATGACGCAGGTCCAGGATCTCTTTCCCGAGTCGCGGCTCGTCTCGCAGAACGAACTCGTCATCCTCGTGGCCAAGGGGAATCCGCACGGCGTCGGCGGCCTCGCCGACCTCACGAAACCCGGCCTGCGGGTGGGCATCGGCCACGAGAAGCAGTGCGCGATGGGCTGGCTCACGCAGCGGACCTTCAACGAGGCCGGACTCCGATCCGAGCTCATGGAGAACGTCGTGGTGCAGACTCCCACCGGCGACATGCTCGTCAACCAGATGCGGAGCGGCTCGCTCGATGCCGCGGTCGTCTACCTCTCCAATGCCGCCGGCTCGGGCGATGTGCTCGACGCGGTCCGGATCGACGGGCTGCCCTGCTCGATCGCCAATCAGCCCTATGGAGTCGCGACAGGATCGACCCATCGACGGCTGGCCACGCGGCTCCTGGCCGCCATCGAGACGGCCGAGTCGAGGGAGATCTTCGAGGCCGAGGGTTTCCGCTGGCTCGGCGACGGCATGAGTGTCGGGACGACGCGATGAGACGTGCTGCGGACGATCCGGCGGCCGGTGCCGAGGCACCGCTTCCCGGCGCGCTGCCGCCCGGCCGAATGGAACGACCGTTTCGGGCGGGGCCCGACTGGCCGTTTCATGCCGCGTTCATCGCGATCGGCAGCGTCTACGTGCTGCTCGTCGTGGCGCTGCTGGCGGCCGACGTGCTGTCGACGTCGCCGCGTCACCTGCTCGAGGCGCTCGCGAAGCCCGAGATCCGGTTCGCCGTGCGGCTCACGCTCGTCACCTGCACGATCGCCGCCCTGCTCTCGATCGTCGTGGGGATGCCGCTGGCCTACCTGCTGTCGCGGCACGAGTTCCGGGGCCGACGTGCCGTCGAGGCCGTCCTCGACATCCCCGTCGTGCTGCCTCCCCTCGTGCTCGGACTGAGCCTGCTCATCCTCTTCCACCTCCCCGTCGCGGGGACGACCCTCGAGTCGCTCGCCCAGCGGCATCTCGGCATGCGGGTTGCCTACACACCCGTCGCCGTCGTCATCGCGCAATTCGCCGTCGCCTGTGCGTTCGCGGTGCACTCGCTGCAGGTGACGTTCGACCGCATCGATCCGCGGGCCGAGCAGGTGGCCCGGACGCTCGGCTGCCGCCGGGATCAGGCGTTCTGCCGCGTGGTGCTGCCCCAGGCGTGGCGGGGGGTGGTGGCCGCGTTCACGATCGCGTGGGCACGGTCGCTCGGTGAATTCGGGCCGATCCTCGTCTTCGCCGGAGCCACGCGGATGCGCACCGAGGTGCTCTCGACGACCGTGTTTCTCGAGCTGAGCGTCGGCCAGTTGGAGGCCGCGGTGGCCGTGTCGCTGATCATGATCGCGGCGGCGATCGTCGTGCTCGCGATCGTGCGGCTCCTCGGCGGGAAGGTGGCGTGATGATCGAGGTCTGCGGCCTCACCGTGCGGAGCGGCGGGTTCCGGCTGGCCGCGGCGGACCTGGGGGTGCCGTCGGGGGGCTACGGCGTGCTGATGGGCCGGACCGGGTCGGGCAAGACGACGCTCCTCGAGGGCATCTGCGGGCTTCGTCCGGCGACGGCGGGAGCGGTCCGCCTCGACGGGATCGACATCACGGGGGCCCCGCTCGCGGCGCGCGGCATCGGCTACGTGCCCCAGGATCTCGCGCTCTTTCCCACCATGTCGGTACGGGATCACCTCGGCTTCGCCCTGCGCGTGCGCCGCGTCCCCCGCGCGGAGATCGCGACCCGCGTCGCCGCTCTGGCTGAGTCGCTCGAGATCGCCCACCTCGTCGAGCGTGGCGTGCGCGACCTGAGCGGTGGCGAGGCGCGGCGCGTCGCGCTCGGACGGGCATTGTCGTTCCGGCCGCGCCTCCTCCTGCTCGACGAGCCGCTCGCCGCCGTGGACGAGGCCACCCGCGACCGCCTCTGCGTCCTGCTTCGCAGGATCCAGCGGGAGCACGGGGTCACCACGCTCCACGTCACGCACTCGCGAGACGAGGCGCGACGGCTGGCGGATATCCTCTACGTCATCGAGCACGGAGTGGTCACGGCACGACCGCTGGCATCGCTCGCAGCCGCTGGAGACGACGCGTGACCGTTCGCGTGGAATACACGGGCCAGGTGCGTGCGGCGGCGGGCCGGCATGCGGACGAGCTCGAGGTGGACGCGGGCACCTCGCTCGGGGGCCTCGTCGCCACCCTGGCCGCACTCGGTCCGCCGGCGCTGCGGCCGCACCTGCTGACCGCGGACGGCCGCATCCAGCCGACGCTGGTCGTCGTCGTCGATGGCCGTGCGGTGCCGGGCGACGCGCGTGAGGCGCTGGTCATCGGCGACCACGCGACCGTGGTGCTCCTCCCGCCGGTGGCCGGAGGCTGACACGGATGCGACACCGTCAGCCGCCCGTCGACGCCGACGTGCTGCTCTCGCCTGACGAACTCGACCGCTATGCGTGGCAGCTCGGTGTGACCGATCTCGGCGTGGCGGGCCAGCGTCGGCTGAAGCAGGCGAGCGTCCTCGTGTCACGCATCGGCGGCGTGGGAGGGACCGCGGCGCTCTACCTGGCGGCCGCAGGCGTCGGGCGGCTCGTGCTCGCGCACGCAGGACCGGTTCGCCGGGACGACCTGAACCGGCAGGTGCTCATGTCCACACCCGAACTGGGCCGGCCGCGCATCGAGGTCGCGGCGGAGCGGCTCGCGGCACTCAATCCGCACGTCGTCGTGGAGACCGTGGGCGAGAACGTGTCGGAGGCGAACGCGAGTCGGCTCGTCGCGGGCTGTGCGGCGGCCGTCGGCGCGGCACCGCTCTTCACGGAGCGACTCGCGCTCAACGCGGCGGCCGTGTCGGCCGGCGTCGTGCTCGTCGATGCCGCGATGTACGACATGGAGGTGCGGATCTTCACGGTGGTGCCGGGCGGACCCTGCCTCGCCTGCCTCTGCCCGGAGGCGCCGCCGCAGTGGAAGCGGGAGTTTCCCGTCCTCGGCGCCGTCTCGGGAGTCGCCGGCGCGCTGGCCGCGGTCGAGGTGGTGCGAAGCCTCGCCGGCGCCGCACCGGCGGCTGCCGGCCGGCTCGTCGTGCTCGATGTCACGACGCTCGCCTGTCGGCAGGTCGAGATCGCTCCGCGATCCGGGTGCCGGGTGTGCGGGACGCGGGCGGATCGAATGGCATCGGCCGGCGACACGCCGCCGCCGTGACCCGGGGGCGACTCGTCGGTGCCTGCGGGGTATCCTTGACCCCTCACGTCGGAGGAGGATGGCCCATCATGCACACCCGCACCGGCACGCTCGACCGCCGGGGCTGGCTCACGGGGGCCGCAGGACTCGCCGCGCTCTGCACGACGCACCGGCTCGTGCGCGCGGGTGATCCCTCGGGTCGTCCGGCCGGTCAGCCCGTTCCGACACCGGCGGACGGCCTCGGAATCGGCGTGGTCGGCGCCCGCTACCAGGGATCCGTCATCGCCGCCGCGGCCAGGGCGCATGGCCGCGTGGTCGCGCTGGCCGATGCCGATCGTCGGGTGCTGGACCTGTCGCTCGTCGACGGCAACGTCGCCAGGCAGACGGGCCTGTCACCGGAGGCGATCTACGCGGACGTCGCAACCGCCGATCGTCACGTCGATTATCGCCGGGTGCTCGACGACCCGAGGGTCGCGGTCGTGCTCATCGGTGCGCCCGACCACTGGCACGCCAAAATGATCGTCGATGCGGTGCAGGCGGGAAAGGATGTCTACTGCGAGAAGCCGTTGACCCTCACGATCGACGAGGGCAGGGCGATCCGTCGCGCGGTCGAGATGAGCGGACGGGTCGTGCAGGTCGGCTCGTGGCAGCGCAGCGATCATCGTTTTCGCACGGCCGTCGAGATGGTGCGGCAGGGCCGGATCGGCACGCTGGAGAAAGTCGAGGTGGTGCTCGGTCGCAACGTCGCCGGCGGCCCCTTCCACACGGCGCCGGTCCCCGACGCCCTCGACTGGAACCTCTGGCAGGGGCAGGCGCCGGACGTGCCCTACGTGCCCGAGCGCTGCCACTACACGTTCCGGTGGTGGCTCGACTACTCCGGCGGTCAGATCACCGACTGGGGCGCGCATCACCTCGACATCGCCCAGTGGGCGATCGGCTCGGTGCCGGTGGAGGTGGAGGGGTCGGCGCGGTTCGGCGACCCGGTCGCCGGCACCGCCCCGGCTGATCGCTACACCGTGCCGGTCGATTTTTCGGTGCGCTATCGCTATGCCAACGGCGTCGAGATGACGGTCGCCGATCATGGGCGCAACGGCATCCTCTTCACCGGCACCGGGGGCCGGCTCTTCGTGAATCGGGAGAATCTGTCGGGCAGGCCCGTCGACGAGCTCGTCGCGCATCCCCTCGGACGCGGATCGTTTTCGCTCTACGACTTCGACAACACCACCCGGCCCGAGCGGTCGGGCAAGATCGAGGCGATCAAGAACCACATGGGCAACTTCTTCGACTGCGTGGCGTCGCGGCGGCGGCCGATCTCCGACGTGGAGAGCCAGCATCGCAGCGCGACGACCTGCCACCTCGGCGGCATCGCCTGCCGGCTCGGCCGGACGCTCCGGTGGGATCCCGAGGCGGAGCGGTTTCCGGACGATCCCGAGGCCGACGCCCTGCGGTCGCGGCCGCAGCGGGCCGGCTTCGAGGTGCGCGCATGACCCATCGCTCCGCGTCGGCGTTTGGCCGCAATGCGGCCCTCGTGGCGGCCATCCTCGGATGGCTCTTCGACGGTTTCGAGATGGGGCTCTTCCCGCTCATCGGCGGCCCGGCCATCAAGGATCTCCTCGGGGCCGCCGCGGCTCCCGGGGATGCCGACAAGTGGTTCGGCGCGATCATCGCCGTCTTCCTCGTGGGGGCGGCGACCGGGGGCGTGCTGTTCGGATGGCTGGGGGACGTGATCGGCCGCGTGCGAGCGATGGCCCTGAGCATCTTCACCTACGCCGTCTTCACCGGGTTGTGCGGCTTTGCGACCGAGGCGTGGCATGTGGCCGCGCTGCGCTTCATCGCGTCGCTCGGCATGGGCGGGGAATGGTCGCTCGGCGTGGCGCTCGTCAACGAGATCTGGCCGGGCAAGTCGCGGGCGGTCACCGCGGGCCTCATCGGCGCGGCGGCGAACGTCGGCTTCCTGCTCGTGGCGCTCCTCAGTCTCGGCCTGGGCAGCGTGATCGACGGCACACGGTCCCTGCTCACGGGCATGGGACTCTCCGAGACCGTCGTCACGCAGCTCGTGGCCAACTCGGCCTGGCGGCTGCTCATGATCAGCGGCGCCCTGCCGGCGCTCCTCATCTTCCTGATCCGGATCTGGGTGCCGGAATCGGAGAAGTGGGAGGCCGAGAACGAGCGCGGCGCCACGTCGCACTGGATGAAGGCCGATCTTCTGGGCGTGCTCGTCGGCGGCGGGGCGGCGCTCTCGATCATCTGGGCGTGGTCGCCGGCCGGGCTGCCGCCCGCGTGGGCGACGGCGGTCACGGTGGCCGGCCTCCTGATCGCGGCCGCGGGCTATCTCTATCCCGTGCTGCGCTACCTCGATCGGGCCGAGCGGGCCGGATCACTGCCGGCGGGGTCGGGCCGCGCCGTCGTGGGTCGGATGCTCTTCGGCGCGGGGCTGGCGGGCGTGACGCTCCTCGGCACCTGGGGGGCGATCCAGTGGATTCCCCGCTGGGCGATGGAGCTCGCGGGGAAGGACGTGCCGCACGCGAAGGAGTACTCGCAGATCGCCACCGCGCTCGGGGCGATTGTGTCGACGTTCCTCACCGCGCTCGTCGCCGACCGGATCGGACGGCGTCCCACGTTCACGATCCTCTGCCTCGCGACGATCGCCGCGGCACTGTGGCTCTACCAGGGGCACGACGCATACGGCGCGTCGTTCCTCCTCGCCGCGTTCGCCGCCGGAGGGATCAGCGCGTCGTTCTACGGCTTCTTCCCGCTCTACTTCCCGGAGCTCTTTCCCACGGCAGTGCGGGCGACGGGGCAGGGCTTCGCGTTCAACTTCGGACGGATCATCGCGGCGATCGGCGGCCTGCAGACCGCCACCCTGATGGGCTTCTTCAACGGCAGCTTCCCGAAGGCGGGATCGGTGCTCGTGGCGATCTATCTCGTCGGCGTCGTGCTCGTCTGGTTCGGCCCCGAGACGAAGGGGCGTCCGCTGCCCGACTGAAGGGCGATCGGGCCAGGGAAAGCACGGGTTCCGGTCACCCTGCGAGCGGTGTCCACTCGGCGAACGTCGCCGCCTGGCCACGGAGCGTGCCGTCGGTGTCGGTCAGGTTCCAGACGATCGCCCGTTCGATGAGGAAGCGGCGGCCCGTGCGCGAGATGCGGATCCCGCGGTAGTCGTCCACGAAGCCGTCACGGCGGGTTCGTTCGAGGAGCCGGGCCCGCTCATCCCGGTGGACCGGTTCGGCCGTGAGCCGGGATGGCGTGCCCCGGAATTCGGCCGCCGTCATCTCCCACAGGTCGAGTGCCGCGCGATTGCCGTAGGTGAGCAACGGATCGGCTTCGACGCCGTGCGACACGACGACGAAGGTGGCCGTGAAGAGCCGGTGGGCCTGCTCCTCGGCGGATCCCTCGCGAGGCACGAGTTCGCGGCCGAGGAGGCGGCCGAAGGAGTCGAGCAGGAGCTGCACGTGCGGCACGTCGGCCGCGATCTCGGGGGCGTGAGGCATGACGGGCTCGAGGGTGGTCACGACCCCTCAACCGGGAAGCCGGAACCGGGCGGACTGGCCGAGGAACGCCGTGGGATTGTGCAGGCTGATGCGGTCGACCAGCGCCTGGAGGTGGCCGCGGCGTCGCATCTCGACGTGACACTTGGGCACGGAGAGCGGGTCGCTGTGCCCCCAGTCACCGGCGGAGTTGATCCAGATCCGCTCCGACCCCCAGCACTCGATGATGTCGACGGCCCGCTGCGGGGTGCACTTGCTGTCGGGGTAGAGCGTCATACCCGCCCAGAAGCCCCGGTCGAGCACCTCGCCGACGGTGTGCTCCTCGACATGATCGATGAGGACGCGACCCGGATCGACGCCGGCGTCTCGCAGGGCGTCCATCGTGAGCCGTGTGCCCTTGAGCTTGTCCTCGAGGTGCGGCGTGTGGACGAGGATGAGCCGATCGTGCCGCCTCGCGATGTCGATCTGAGCCTGGAGCACCTCCAGTTCGTTCCGCGAGTTCTTGTTGAGCCCGATCTCGCCGATGCCGAGGACGTTGGGACGGTCGAGAAACTCGGGGATGAGCGCCATCACCTCGCGGGCGAAGCCGACGTCCTCCGCCTCCTTGGGATTGATGCAGAGCCAGCAGAAGTGCGCGATGCCGTGCGCGGCCGCCCGCTTCGGCTCGACCTCGGTGAGCTGCCGGAAGTAGTCGCGGAAGCCCTCGGGGCTGCCGCGGTCGAAACCGGCCCAGAACGCGGGCTCCGTGATGGCGACGCAGCCGGCGGCCGCCATGTGGCGGTAGTCGTCGGTCGTGCGGCTCACCATGTGGATGTGCGGGTCGATGTAGGCCATGGCGAAAGGGCGAGAGGGGTGGTGGGGGCCGAGCGATCGGTCAGTAGTCGCCGCGGGGATCGGCGCCGAGGGCCGACTGCGTATGGGCCGCGGCGATCGGGTCCCGTGAATGGTCGCTCAAGAGGTCGAGGATCCGACGGACGCGGTCGGGCGCGCCGTCGAGGAGCAGGGGGATCGCCCGACGCAGCGCCCGCACCCGGACATCGTCATGCCCCTCGGCCGCATGCGACGGGGCGGGAGCGGCCCGGTCGAGACGGTCGAGAAACGCGGCGATGTCGAGCAGCTTGGCACGGTGCTCCATGAAATAGAGGTCGACGACGTCGCGGGTGGACAGCGGGCAGGATGCGGTGGGCATGGGGCGGTTCCTCGGACGCGACTGTCCCACGGTCATACCAAAAATGACCGCCCGCCCACCCCCCTATGGCGTACGCCTCCAGGCGTGCGAATGGTTCGCCCTGTGGCGCACGCCTTCAGGCCCGC
>DNLZ01000354.1:2710-6352 GCA_003488325.1 Planctomycetaceae bacterium | reverse complement strand
GGCCCGCGAAACCCTCGGCGTTTCCACCGGTCGGCCACGTGGACAAATGCCATGGAAGGCTTGTCCACGGACAGCCAGGGCGGCGACGGGTGGCCGTTGACTGGGACTGGACGAGTTCCGGCTGCCTGTTACCGCCGCGCGATCCGTGCGGTTGGCCTGACGGAGCGAATCGTCACATCCGGTACAGGCAGGGAGTCACCCCATGATTGCGCCCGTCAGGAAGCGCTCGCGGCTGCGGCCCTCGACTGATCGGCCGAGCCGGCCCCGGGTCACGGGCGTCGACGCCACCACCGTGACGCCGGCCGACCGTCGGGAGCGACGAGCGGCCCTCGCGGCACGCCGCAAGGACTTTTTCGCGAGGCCCATCGACTACATCCCGTGCCGGCAATTTCTACGTGCCGACGCGGAGCGACTGGCGACGGTGCCGCCGTCCGACGCGGCGGTCCCGCTCCATCAGGTGGGCCGCGAGTCGCCGTCCGGCGATGGGCTCACTCCGTACCTCGCGAGCCTCTACGAAACGAGGCTGCTGACCAAGGATGAGGAGCAGTTCTACTTCCGTCGCATGAACTGGCTGCGGTTTCGCGCGGCGACGACACGGGGTCGGCTCGATCGTCGCCGGGCGACGCTCCGGCAGATCGAGCAGGTCGAGGGCTGGCTCACGGAGGCCGAAACGGTCAAGGCGATCCTCATCACCTCGAACCTCCGGCTCGTCGTCTCGATCGCGAAGAAGTTCATCGACTCGAGCTGGTCGTTCGACGAACTCGTGAGCGAAGGCAATGTGGCGCTCATGCGGGCGGTGGAAAAGTTCAATTTCGCACTCGGCAACCGGTTCAGCACCTACGCGACCTACGCCATCCAACGGCACTTTTACCGGCTGTCGCACCGCGGCCGTCAGCAGCGCAAGCGCTTCGTCACCGACGACGAGGCCCTCCGCAGCCGCGCGGCGAACGAACCGGACGGTCGCTACCGGTCGTCGGAGCAGATCGACACGCTCAAGTCACTCTTCGCGGGTTTCCTTTCGGAACTCGAACCGCGTGAGCGACGGATCGTGGTCGCCCGCTTCGGATTCGACGGGAAGTCGCCGCGCACGTTTCGCGAACTCGGCAGCCAGATGGGCGTGTGCAAGGAACGGATCCGCCAGATCCAGAGCCGCGCGATGGAGAAGATCAAGGAGATGGCGGAGCACGCCAGGCTCGAACAGACCGTCGGCGACTGGCTGTGACGACCCCCACGGGCATGGTTCCACGAGTCCTGATCATCGGCGGTGCGGGTGGGATCGGCGGGGAGACCGCCCGGTCGGTCGTCGCCTCCGGCGGTCGGGTCTTTCTTGCGGGACGAAACGCTGCCAGGCTGTCCGCTCTCGGATCCGAGATCGGCATGCCGAGCGGTTCGGTCGACGCCACAGACCTCGATGCCGTCGATGCGTGTGCCGACACGGCGGCGGCGGCGCTCGGAGGTCTCGATGGGATCGTCTGCTGTGCAGGATCCATCCTGCTCAAGCCGGCCCACCTCACGACGGCGGCCGAGTGGGCGGGGACGATCGCCGTCAACCTGACGAGCGCCTTCGGATGTGTGCGGGCCGCCGGCCGGCTGATGCGCGAGTCGGGGGGCTCGGTCGTGCTCGTGTCGAGCGCGGCAGCCCGCATCGGCCTGGCCAACCACGAGGCGATCGCGGCCGCGAAGGCGGGCATCATCGGGCTCGTGCGCTCGGCGGCCGCGACGTACGCTCGGCAGAGAATCCGGTTCAATGCCGTGGCGCCGGGGCTCGTCCGCACGCCACTGGCGAGCGGGATCGTGTCGAACGAACTCGCCGAGAAGGCATCGATCGGCATGCACCCGCTCGGCCGGCTGGGGGAGCCGGGAGACGTGGCGCGGGCGATCGTGTTTCTGCTCGATCCGGCCCAGACGTGGGTCACGGGCCAGGTGCTCGGCGTGGACGGCGGACTGGCCGACCTCAAGACACGGTCGTGAGCCGCACGGCCTGAAGGCGCGGGCCGCCGGGGGTGGCCTGGCGGAGGCCCCTCCCGCCGGGGTCCACGCCGTCGAAATCCGCGGGGGCCGCTGGTATCCTTCGCCCCATGAATACCACCCACACCGCCGCGGCACCGGCCCCGACCTTCCGACTCTGGCTGATGATGGTGCTCGAGTTCGTGATCTGGGGGGCGTGGCTGCCGCTCATCTGGGGCTACATGGGGGCCTCGAGGGAGGACGGCGGCCTGGGCTTCACCGGGGCGCAGATCGCCTGGGTCGGCAGTGCCTTCGCGATCGCCTCGATCGTGGGCATCTTCTTCTCGAGCCAGTTCGCCGACCGGACGTTCTCCGCCGAGAAGTTCATGGCCTTCAGCCATCTCGTCGGCGGCCTGGCGATCCTCGGCATGTACTGGGCGAAGGATTTTCCACTGTTCTTCGCGCTCATGCTCGTGCACTCGCTGCTCTACGTGCCGACGATCTCGGTCGCGAATTCGATCGCGTTCACGCACATGCAGAACGCCGAGAAGGAGTTCGGCCTGGTGCGGATGGGCGGCACGATCGGCTGGATTCTCGCCGCCTGGCCCCTCTTTTTCCTGCTGGAGGGGAAGACGGGCGTGGCCGCGACGACCGCCAAGGCCAACATCTTCCTCGTGGCGGGCATCGCGTCCCTGATCCTGGGCGGCTACAGCCTGACGCTGCCGCACACGCCGCCGAAGCGCACGGCGACCGGTGACGGCGGTCTCGCGTGGCTCAAGGCGGCGAAGGATCTCGGCAAGCCGTTCCTGCTCGTGCTCTTCGTCGTGACGTTCATCGACTCGGTGATCCACAACGGCTACTTCCTGCTGGCCGGCAACTTCCTCGGCGACGCGAAGGCTGCCGCCATCCCGCAGAAGTGGATCATGCCGGTGATGAGCATCGGGCAGGTGGCGGAGATCGCCACGATGGCCGTCCTCGGCGCCGTGCTCGCCCGACTCGGATGGAAGACGACGATGATCCTCGGCATCCTGGGACACGCCGCCAGGTTCGCGGTCTTCGCCTTCATGCCGCAGAATCAACTGATGATCATCGTCGTGCAGGTGCTGCACGGCGTCTGCTACGCCTTCTTCTTCGCGACGCTCTACATCTTCATCGACGCCGCCTTCCCCAAGGACGTGCGGAGCAGCGCCCAGAGCCTCTTCAATCTGTTGGTGCTGGGGCTGGGCGACCTGGCCGCGAAATGGCTTTTCATCCCGCTGCAGGAACGGCTGACGGCCGACGGCGTGACCGACTACCGACAGCTCTTCCTCGTGCCGACGTTCATGGCCCTGGCCGCCGCGATCCTGCTGGCGATCGCGTTCTGGCCCCCCGGGTCGCTCTCGTCCGCCGCCGAGACCCGGGACGACCCCGAGACGGAACCGCAGCTGGTCGCCTGACCGCTCCTCCGGCCGGAAGCCGATCTTGCACGGCATCGGGGTCTTGCCTACCTTCCCGCCCCCGCCACGGCCCGTCGGGGTGTGGCGGACGCAGGAGGCATCCAGATGGCGACCACGATCGCAGACCTGGCAGCCGCGCTCGGCGGTGTGCCGATCGGAAACGCGTCGCACGCGGTGAGCGGCGCCGCGACGCTCGAGACCGCCGGTCCGAACGAGATCACGCTCGTCGACTCGGCCGACAAGCTGCACCTGCTCGCGA
>DNLZ01000354.1:507-2313 GCA_003488325.1 Planctomycetaceae bacterium | reverse complement strand
GCCTTCGCGGCGACGATCGTGCGCTTCCGGCCGCCACGGACGCGGCCGCGGATGGGCGTGAGCCCGCAGGCCGCCGTCGCCCCCACGGCCCGGCTCGCCGCCGACGTCGACATCCACCCGTTCGCCACCGTGGAGGCCGACGTCGAGGTCGGACCGGGCGCCACGATCCATTCGGGCGTGCGGCTCATGGCCGGCTGCCGCATCGGCGCGGGCACGACGATCTTTCCCAACGCGGTGCTCTACGAAAACACGGTCGTCGGCGCCCGCTGCATCATCCACGCCGGCGCCGTGCTCGGGGCCTACGGCTTCGGCTACAAGCCCACGGCCGCCGGGTACGTGCTCTCCGCGCAGCTCGGCTGGGTGGAGGTGGCCGACGAGGTGGAGATCGGTGCGGCCACGACGATCGACCGCGGCACCTACGGGCCCACGGTCATCGGTGCCGGCACGAAGATCGACAACCTCGTGATGATCGCCCACAACGTGCGGCTCGGCCGTCACAACATGATCTGTTCGCAGGTCGGCGTGGCGGGCAGCACGAGCACCGGCGACTGGGTGGTGATGGCCGGGCAGGTGGGCGTGCGCGACCACGTGCACATCGGTGACAAGGCCGTCCTCGGAGCGCGGTCCGGCGTCTCCAACGACGTCGAGGCCGGCAAGACGGTGCTCGGGGAGCCGGCGATCGACCTCCGCGACCGCAAGCTCCAGCTCGCCACCATCACGAAGCTCCCCGAGATGCGCAAGGACCTCAAGCAACTCGCCGCGCGGGTCGAAGCGCTCGAATCCTCGCGCGGCGTCCGCATCGACCATGCCGCCTGACCACGCGCACGTGCTCGCCGGAGAGACCATCGGAATCCTGGCCGGCTGGGGCCGCTACCCGGTCATGGTCGCGGAGGCGGTGCGCCGCCACGGCGGCCGCACGGCCATCCTCGCCATCCGTGATCACGCCGACGCCGACCTCGAGGCGCTCGCCGACGTCTATGGCACCGTCGGCGTCGCCGAGATCGGCGGCGCGATCGCCTTCTTCCTCCGCCACGGCGCGCGGCGCGCGACGATGGCCGGCAAGATCCACAAGGCACGGCTCTTCGCCCGCCACGCGTGGCTCCGACACCTCCCCGACCTGCGCGGCATTCGCACGTTCTGGCCGCACTTCGTGAGCCGGCGCCGCGACAACCGCGACGACTCGCTCTTGGGCGCGATCGCGGCGGCGTTCGACGCCGATGGCGTGAGGATCTGCCCGGCCACCGACTTCGCACCGGAGCTGCTCGCGACGCCCGGCGTGCTCGCCGGACCGGCCCTCTCCCCACGGCAGGAGGCCGACGTCGTCTTCGGCTGGCGGCTCGCCAAGGAGCTCGGACGGCATGACATCGGCCAGACCGTGGTGGTGAGAAACCGGGCGCCACTGGCCCTCGAGGCGATCGAGGGCACGGACGAATGCATTCGACGCGCCGGAGGCCTCTGCCCCGCGGGAGGCATGGTCGTCGTGAAGGTGGCCAAGCCCCAGCAGGATCTGCGGTTCGACATGCCGACCATCGGCACGGGCACGCTCGAGAGTCTCGCGGCGGCGGGCGCGGCCGTGCTCGCGATCGAGGCGGGACGGACGATCCTCGTCGATGCGCCGGACCTCGCGTGCCGAGCCCGTGCCGCCGGGATCACGATCGCGAGCTTCACGGACGCCGCGGGCCTGCCCGACATGCGACGACCCCGCGCCGCGTGATCAAGGACCGGCTGGCGACGATCGCGAGCGGCGAGACCGATCCCACGGGAAGCCGACGCGTACCGCCACGTCGATTCGCACGCCTGGAGGCG
>DNLZ01000354.1:0-154 GCA_003488325.1 Planctomycetaceae bacterium | reverse complement strand
AGTCGGGCGGGAGGAGGCCACACCAGGCGGGAAGCCACGTGGGTGGTGCGCCATCCACACGGACCGGCCATATACTCGGGGGATCATGCGATCTCCCCTGCTTGCCGTCGCGTGCCTGTGCCTTCTGTCCGGCCGGGCCTGCGGCGAGCCTCCG
>DNLZ01000199.1 GCA_003488325.1 Planctomycetaceae bacterium | reverse complement strand
TCATGATCCGGGCGTTGGGCAGCGCCCGGCGCTTGCCCTTCGCGCCCGCCGTGAGGAGCACCGCGCCCATGCTGGCCGCCTGCCCGATGCAGTACGTCGCGACGTCGCAGGTCACGAACTGCATCGTGTCGTAGATCGCGAGCCCGGCGGTCACGCTGCCGCCCGGCGAATTGATGTAGAGGTGAATGTCACTCTTCGGGTCGTCCGACTGCAGGAAGAGCATCTGTGCGACGATCGCGTTGGCCACCTCGTCGTTCACCTGGCTGCCGAGGAACACGATCCGGTCCTTGAGCAGCCGGCTGTAGATGTCCATCGCCCGCTCTTCGCGGCCGCTCTTCTCGATGACGAAGGGGATGAGGGGCATGGCTGTGGCTTTCGCGGGCGGGAAATAACTCGGCTGGGGGCTGAAAACGACGGGTGGTGGAAGGCGGCTCGCCCTGCACCCGCCCGGTCAGTCGGCGTCCTTGTCGTCCTCGACGGCCGGCGGCTTCGAGAGCACCTCGTCGACGAGGCCGTACTCCTTCGCCTCGGTGGCGGTGAGATAGCGGTCGCGGTCGGTGTCCCTGGCGATCCGCTCGATCGGCTGGCCGGTGTGATGGGCGAGGATCTCGTTGAGGACGGAGCGGGTCTTGATGATCTCGTCCGCCTGAATCTCGATGTCGCTCACCTGCCCGCCGACCTGGCCGTACGGCTGATGGATCATCACCTTCGCGTGCGGCAGGGCGAACCGCTTGCCCTTCGCGCCGCCGGCGAGGAGCACCGCGCCGCCGCTCGCCGCCAGGCCGACGCAGTAGGTGGCCACCGGGCAGGAGAGGATCTGCATCGTGTCGTAGATCGCCATGGTCGCGGTCACGCTGCCACCCGGCGAGTTGATGTAGAAGTGGATGTCCTTCCGCCGGTTCTCACTCTGCAGGTAGAGCAGTTTCATGACGAGTTCGTTGGCGTTGCCGTCGTAGATCTCGCCCTGAAGCAGGATGATGCGGTTCTCGAGCAGGAGGTCGCCGAGCGTCATCTGCCGCTGCCGCTGATAGTCGCGGTAGGCGGTGGAGGCCGAGGACGCGACGAGCGGGCGATCGGGACGGTCGGGCATCGGTCTCTCGCGCTGGGAAGGGAATCCGGTCTCGGAACCGGCCGGCGTCACGGGCGACGGCCCGCGGGCAACGGCTCCGCCACGTTGGCGGTCGGAATCTCCTCCGCGCCGACCACCGAGCCGCACACGGCGTGGTCGATCGCCTCGGTGTCCGCCTTCTCGAACTCGAACGGCACGTCCTCGAACGTGGCGTGCGAGGTGACCAGATCGATCGTCTTCCGCTCGATGATCTGGTTGCGGAGCACGTCCATGAGCCCGCGGCGCTCGAGGCTCGCGCGGACGCGGCGCGGCGATTCGCCCGACTGCACCGCGATCGCACGGATCTCCTCGTCGTAGTCGGCCGACGTGTCGGCGATCGACTCGTCCTCGGCGATCCGCTCGAGGATGAAGTGCTCCTTGAGGGCCCGTGCCGTGCTGGCCATGACCGTCTGCCGTAGCTCGTTGACATGCCGCCGGATCGCATCGTCGTCGAAGCCGCTGCGACGCAGCTCGAGGATCGCCCGCTCCAGCTCGCGCTGTGCCTGCCGCTTGAGGAGCGCGGGCGGCAGGTCCCAGCCGGCCGACGCGGTGAGCGCCGCGGCCACCTGCTGCCGCACCTGGCGGCGACGGTGCCACGCGAGCCGCTGCTCGAGCTGCCGCCGCACCGCGTCCCGGAGCTGTTCCTCCGACTCGAAGCCGCCGAGCTCCTCGAGGAGCGCCGGCGTGAGCGTCGGCAGCTCGTGCCGCTTCACGTCGAGCACCTTGAGCTCCATGGTGACGTCCTTGCCGCGCAGCTCCTCGACGGCGGCCTCGTCGGAGACGCGGACCGTCGCGGTCACGGTCGTGCCGCTTCGCGCGTCCTTCACGAGCCCGTCGAAGCCGTCGAGCTCGGCGTCGGCGAGCGAGAGCTTCGGGCGGACGACGATCTCCATCTCGTGGCCGTGCGAGAGCACCGTGTCGCCGTCGAGAAAGTGGAGGTCGGCCACGAGCAGATCGCCCGCCTTCGGGGCGCCCGCGTGCGGCACGAACCGGCCCCGCTCGCGGAGCAGGTTGCCGAGCGCCTCCTCGACGTCCTCGTCGGTGATCTCCCGCATCGGCCGGCGGATCGAGAGCCCCTTCCAGTTCGGCAGGTCGAACTCCGGCCGGACCTCGATGGAAAACTCGAACGTCATCGGCCCGTCGTCCGGCAGGAGCACGGCCGCAAGGTCGAGGTCGGGCTCGCTGATCGGCGCGAGCTTCTGCCCCTCGGACACCTGCGTGAGGGCGTCGGTCACGAGCTTCGAGCGAATCTGATCGGACAGTTCCGTCTTGAAGCGGCTGCCCACGAGCCGCCGGGGGGCGCGGCCGGGCCTGAATCCCGGCAGGAGGGCCGTCGGCATGAGGTCGCCGATCGCCTCCTCGTGGTAGCGGTCGATGTCGTCCCGCGGGATCGAGACCTTCACCCGCCGCTCGCAGGTCGAGACGTTCTCGACGACCACGTCGAGCTTGAGCGGGGGCCGTTCGCCGTCAGCGGACGCGGGGGTGGCGGGGGGAGCCGAGGATTCGGTCGAGGGCATGGGCTGGGTGTCGCGGGGCGGACGCTGGATGACAGCGCGAGAAGACGATCGACGTCGAAGCGGGTGATGGGATTCGAACCCACGACAACCACGTTGGCAACGTGGTGCTCTACCAACTGAGCTACACCCGCGAAAACCGGTCGTTGCCGGGCCCTTGCGGGCCGGAGACCTCGAACCGGGCGATTATAGGATCGGGGGGTGATGCCGCAAGGTCGCCGGCGCCCGTTCCGGTCGATTGGATCCCGCTCCGCCCGCGATACACTCGCGAGGTGGTGCGGTGGGCACGGGTGGACACCGGCGAGGCGGCCGCCCGCGCCAAGGGTTTCGAGCATCCCATGCGGATCGGTCCACCGTCATCGCCCCGGATCGATCCGGTCGGCGGCAGCGGAGCAGCGATGACGGCACGTCCGAAACGGGTGACGGTGCACGACCTCGCCGCCGCGCGGCGGGACGGGCGGCGCATCACGATGGTCACGGCCTACGACTGGCCCACCGGACGGCTCGCCGACGACGCGGGGGTCGACTGCGTGCTCGTCGGCGACAGCCTCGCGATGGTGGTCGCGGGCCGGGAGTCGACGATTCCCGCGACGCTCGAGCAGATGATCTACCACGGGGAGATCGTGGCCCGTGCGGTGGCCCGCGCGATGGTGGTGGTGGATCTCCCGTTTCCGCTGCAGCACCTCGGCGTCATGCGGGCCGTCGAGGCGTGCGCCCGCATCCTCAAGGAGACCGGCTGCCAGGCCGTGAAGCTCGAGGGGACGGCCGGGCAGGCGGGCGTCATCGAGGCGCTCGTGCAGGCCGGGATTCCCGTGATGGGTCACGTCGGCCTGCGTCCGCAGGCGGTCCACCAGCTCGGCGGCTATCGGCTCCAGCGTGACGGCGAGGCGCTCCGGCACGATGCCCGTGCGGCGGCCGCCGCCGGCGCGTGTGCGGTCGTGCTCGAGTGCGTGCCGCGGGAGATCGCCGCGACGATCACGGCCGAGCTCTCCGTGCCGACGATCGGGATCGGCGCCGGTCCCGACTGCGCCGGACAGGTGCTCGTCCTGCACGACCTCGTCGGGCTCTCGCCCGATCGCGTGCCCCGCTTCGTGCGACGATACGCCGACGCGCGAGCGACGATCACCGACGCGGTCGCGCGGTGGCGGGCCGACGTCGAGGCTGGCACGTTTCCGGGGCCCGATGAGACGCTCGGCTGACGGGCGAGCGACGTCGAGCCGAGGCCCGGTGTCGCCCGCCGCGACCGCGTCACTGCGAGACCACCTCGTCGGAGATCACGATCGGCCGGCCCGACGTCATCGCCGCCGGAGTCGGGCCGGGAGAACCGCCCGGCCCGAGCGGCAGATCCATGCCCATGGGCGCGCCCATGCCGCCCGGTGCGTGGCCCGCACCCTGGCACGGGTCGCAGCCTGGCGCGGGCGGACATGGATTGGCGTTCTGGCACGGCTGGCCCTGCCCGCAGACCCGCGGCGGGGGACCGGCCGGC
>DNLZ01000198.1:6565-9918 GCA_003488325.1 Planctomycetaceae bacterium | reverse complement strand
GCGGCGGAGCGGACGCACCTCGCCCGCCGCCCTGATCGCTGCCTGCGGTTTGCCGGCCCGGCCGTCCGTCAGGCCCAGGGGTTCTGCCACTCGCCCCAGGCGGCGAGGTACTTCTCGAGCCCCGGACATTCCCCGGCCCGTTCCTCGATCCAACGCCTGGCCTCGTCGATGAGCGTCTGCTCCCGCTTCAGATCGATGTCCCCGGCCACCACGCGCGAGCGCAGGAAGACGAAGTAGGTGTCGAGCACGTCCCCGCGGCAGTAGGCGTGGATGTCGGCGGCCCTCCCGGCGGCCCACAGGTCCTGCACCATATGCCCCGCGACGTCGGTCTTGCCCGGCTTGCCGATGAGGTTGGCTGCGAGCGACAGGCCGCCGTTGAATCGCGAGGCGCCGCTGTTGGTGATCCACTCGTGCAGATCGAGATGGGCCGCCGTGTTGTAGCGATACCTCGGCTGATCGAAGTTCCGCGCGTCCTCCGCGAACCAGTCCGGAATCTGGATGCCGTAGCGGAAGGCGCACAGTTCGAGGAGCGGCAGGTCGAAGCCGCGGCCGTTGAAGCTCACGAGCCGCGGCCGGCCGTAGTGCCGCCAGCCCTCCCAGAAGCGCCGCGTGATCTCGTGGGGACGGCTGTGCTCCTCGTCGAGCGACGTGAGGTCGATGAGCCGCAGGTCCTTCCCCACGCGGGCGACGACGAGCGAGATCGGCAGCTGGAACGTGTAGGGGATGAAGTCCTTGCCGGTCTCGGCCTGCAGCTCGCCGCGGTACCGCGCGATCGCCGTCTCGGGCGGGAGATTTTCACCCGGGTAACGCAATCGCGACACGAGCGGCCCGTCGGCGACGCTCTCGATGTCGAAGACGAGGTAGCGGGTGTCGTGGGCGGCCATGGGGCTCTCAGCGGCGGGCCAGCGGGTGCTTCAGCGGCAGCCACGCCCCGTCGGCGTTGCTCGAGGCCACCGACTGCTCGATGAAGTACATCCCCTCGACGCCGTCGCGCACGTTCGGGTAGATCGTGTCCACCCGTTCGAACGATCCGCCCGTGATGGCGGCCGCCATCGCGTCGAAGCCCGCGCGGTAGACGTTGGCGAAGGCCTCGAAGAACGCCTCCGGATGCCCCGACGGCAGGCGGCAGGCGGCACGGCCCGCGTCGTTCGTGAAGGGCGCGTTCGGATCCCGCGTGTAGAGGAAGTGCGGCTTGCCGTTGTGCCGCACGAGCATCTGGTTGGGTTCCTCCTGCCGCCACTCGAGGCTGCCGAGCGTGCCGTCGATCTGGATGCGCAGGTCGTTCTCACGGCCATGGCTGATCTGCGACGCGGTGACGGTGCCGAGGGCGCCGTTCGCGTACCGGATCACGGCGTGGCCGTAGTCGTCCAGCGGCCGGTCCGGCACGAAGACCTTGAGATGGGCGCTGATCGTGTCGGGGAGGAGACCGGTCATCGAGCGGCCGAGATTGTAGGCGTGCGTGCCGATGTCGCCGAAGCAGCCGGCGGCACCGCTCCGCGCCGGGTCGGTGCGCCACGCCGCCTGCTTCTGACCCTCGCTCTCGAGGCGGGTGCGGAGCCAGCCCTGGATGTATTCGGCCCGGACCGCCTGGATCTCGCCGAGTTCGCCGCCGAGGATCATCTCGCGGGCCTGCCGCACGAGCGGGTATCCGGTGTAGTTGTGTGTCACGACGAACACCGACCGCGAGGCGTCCACGAGTCGCGCGAGCTCCTCCGCCTCGGCGAGCGTCAGGGTCAGCGGCTTGTCGCAGACCACGTGGAATCCCGCCGCGAGCGCCGCCTTCGCCACGGGGAAGTGCATGTGGTTCGGCGTGGCGATCGACACGAAGTCGATCCGCTCCCCCTCCGGCAGCCATCGCTCCCGTTCGAACATCTCGGTGTAGGAGCCGTACGCCCGACCCGCGGGCACGTCGTAGTCGGCCGCACTGGCCTTCGAGCGGGCCGCGTCGCTGGAAAACGCGCCCGCCACGAGCGTCGCCCGGTTGTCGAGCACGGCCGCCGTCACGTGCACGCGGCCGATGAACGACCCCTGGCCGCCTCCGACGATCCCCATCCGCAGCTTCCGCCCGAGCGGTCCGTTGGTCGCCATCCTCGCTCCCCTTTCCCTGTGCGCCGGGTGGATCTGCCGGCGCGTGCCTGCCGAATCGGTGGCCCGGCGTCGCGGACCCGTCGGGCGCGGAATCTAGCACACGGCCCCATGCCACGGCAGCCGCCCGCTTTTGCCGCCGCCCGCACGCTCACCTACGATGCCGAAACCATGGGATTTCAGGATCGCGGCTACTACCGGCCCGGCGGAGGCTTCGGCGGCGACTGGACCGCCGTCAACGCCATCATCATGGCGAACGTCGCCGTCTGGCTCGCCAACTTCATCCTCGCCGGCAACCTGCTGCGCGAGATCCTGCCGCTCGAGGTGTCCCTCAACGATGTCTTCTGCCTCACGTCCGACCTGCCGCTTCATCCCTGGCAGGCGTGGCAGCTGCTCACCTACGGATTCCTGCACGACGGCCCGAGCCTCGAGTTTCCGGGGCTTCCGTACTCGCCGCTCCACCTGCTCTTCAACATGCTCACGCTCTGGTTCTTCGGCCGTGAGGTCGAGGGTGTCGTGGGCCGGGCCGAGTTCCTCCGCTTCTATCTCGTGTCGATCGTGGTCGCCGGCCTCGCATGGGTGGTCGCGGCACAGCTCGGAGGACAGGGCGGCAGGCTCGTCGGCGCCAGCGGCGGCGTGATGGCGGTGCTGGCGGTGTTCATCTGGTACTTCCCGCGGCAGACCGTGCTGATCTACGGCGTGCTCCCCGTGCCGGCGTGGGCACTCGGCATCCTCTACTTCTTCTCCGACATCCGCGGTGCCGCGGCCGGCGTGGGCAACGTCGCCCACGTGGCGCACATCGCCGGGGCGACGTTCGGCCTCCTCTACGCGTGGCGCGGCTGGCGGCTCGACGGGCTCGCCGAGCTGCCGCGACAACTCCGGCAGGCGGGCCGCCGGATGCGGGTCGTGCGTCCCGACGACGACGGCCCGCGTGGCGGGGACGACGACGAGGAGACGCTGCAGGAGACCGTCGACCGCATCCTCGCGAAGATCAGTCGCAGTGGGGCGTCGAGCCTGACGGCCGAGGAGCGGGACACGCTCACCCGTGCCAGCCGGCGGCTCAAGGAGCGCGAGCGGTCCAGGTAGCGTCGGCGGAATCGACGGACAATCGGACGCGTCGTACCCGCCGGGCAGCGCGAAAGCGCGAACGGGACAGGCATTGCCTCTCCCCTCGTGGCGCACGCTTTCCAGCGTGCGAATGGACGCTTCAGCACCAGTCCGACCCAACGCGCTCGTGCAACCGTCCCCGCCTCTCCCCTCGTGGCGCA
>DNLZ01000198.1:6062-6235 GCA_003488325.1 Planctomycetaceae bacterium | reverse complement strand
GCTTTCCAGCGTGCGAATGCGTATCAGCGCACCGGAAGACGAACCACTGGGCATCGACCCCGACTCTGAGTAGCTCAGACGCTTCACCCTTCCTCCCGGGTTCGCACGCCTGGAGGCGTGCGCCACAGGGGGCAGGGCAAATGGACAGCGAGCGCGGGGCGAAAGGGACAGGC
>DNLZ01000198.1:5346-5741 GCA_003488325.1 Planctomycetaceae bacterium | reverse complement strand
GCGAAAGGGACAGGCACCGTTTGCGGTTGCGGGCTTTGGAAGCGCCACGTCGACGCACGCAAACGGAGCGAGTCCCTGGCCCTCGATCAGCGAATCCCGCCGGCGGGCACGACGCCACCCGTCGCGGGCGCACCGCGGGGGGCCACCGAGCCGGCGGGGACGACGGGGGGCGGCACGGCGGCAGTGCGGAGGTTCGCGAGCGACGCGACGCGCAGCCTGTCCACCACCCGCACGAGATCCTCGAAGAGCGCCGGGTCGACATGCCCTGACCGGACGCCGTGGACCACGCCGCGGGTGTCGATCACCGCGACGTTGGGCTCGTCGGGCACCATGCCGAATTGCTGCCGCATGACGTCGTCGAAGTCGAGCCACACCGAGACGTGGGGGGACTCCTG
>DNLZ01000198.1:3285-4985 GCA_003488325.1 Planctomycetaceae bacterium | reverse complement strand
TCCGGCACGCACGCGATCGGCACGACGTGCACGTCGGGGACGCGGACGCCGGCCGGCCAGCCCGCAGGGGGCACGACGGGCTGCGTCGACCACGCCTCCGCCTCGGCCCCGTCGGCCGTCGGATGGAAGCGCAGGTGCAACCTGCGGCCGACATCGAGGGCCGCCTCCGCGCCGTGACGCGCGGCATAGACGAGCACGACCACGTCGCCGCGCAGGTCGGCCGTGCCGCGGCGGTTGCGGAACTGATCCTCGAGCACGACATCCACCGGCTGTGCGGCGGCAGATGGCGCCGCCTGCGGCACCACGGCAGGGACGGATCCCGGGGCATTGGCCGGCGGCACGGGCTGCTGCGCCGAGGCGGATCCGGCTTGGAGGCCGGCGAGCATGAGGATGGCGAGGAGTGCCGATCCGCGGCTCGCGCGCCGGCGACGGGCGCGAGCGGCATGCCGATCAGGACTGAAGGCGTGCATGGATCGACCTCGGGGGTGGCGGGCGGGGGGAGGTACCGCGCCGTCCGGCACGGCACAAGGCGACTTCCGCGGCCGGGCACGGGTCATCCGTGACGACGTTCACGCGGCATGCCGCACCGGTGCCGCCTCGACTGACACACTGGCATCCTCGGCGGCGGCCACCTCGGCTGCCTCGTCTTCGCAGTCGGTGCGACGATGCGTGTGACTGCGAAGCATCGTGAGGAGGGCGGGCAGCAGGACCAGCGCGCTGATCGTGCACGTCGTCACGCCGAGCGACAGGACACGCCCGAGGCTCTCCAGTCCGCGGTGGTTGGCCACCATCAGCGCACCGAAGCCGAGGATCGTCGTCAGCGCGTCGACGAGCACGGAGTTGGCGGTCGAGGCGCTCATGCGGTAGGGACCCGGCCGCTCGATCGCGTCGTGCATCACGTGCACGCCGTAATCGACGGCGATGCCGAGGATGAGCGGGATGCCGATGAGGTTCGCGGGATTGAGGTCGATGCCGACGAGGCCCATCAGGCCGAACATCTGCAGCATGCCCACGAAGAGTGGCAGCGCGGCGAGCACCGCATGGCCGACGTGGCGGAAGTCGAGCCAGAGCACGCCGAGGATCACGACGAGTGCGGCCAGCGCCGCCTGCTCGTAGCTCCGCTTCATCTCGAGCGACGCCTCGTAGGCCTGCAGCGGGTTGCCGGTGGCCCGCGGATCGACGCTGCGGACGTCGTGCACGAACCGCTCGAGGGAATCGAAGTTCCAGATGTCGCCGCGTCCGTAGATCTTGAGGAGGTGGCGGCCGCTCGAGCCGACGAACCGCTCCACCAGACTCGGCGGGAGGTCGTCGAGCGTGGGCGGCTCCGGGTCGGCCACGACGGCGAGCGCGTGCAGCCTGCTGAGCAGGTCGCCCGCAGCCCGCTGCTGGAAGGCCGACACGGTGCGGTAGCACTCCTCCGGCGTGAGCCTCCGCAGGGTGTCCCGGATGCGTTCGATGTGCCAGGCCGTCCTCAGCCCGCCGGGCCGCTTCACCACCTCGGCGTGTGCCCAGGCGAGCGTCTCGCCGAGCGTCTCGAGCCGGTCGACCGGAATCTGCGGCGGCCGCTCCGGCAGTCCGGCGAGCCGGTCGCGCACCCGCGCGATCACGGGGCGCTTGAGTTCCTCGTCCGCCGGCAGCAGCGACGCGATCTCGTCCACCCGCTCCACGTTCGGGAGGGCGACGAGCCGCTCCTTGCGCTC
>DNLZ01000198.1:0-2885 GCA_003488325.1 Planctomycetaceae bacterium | reverse complement strand
TCGACCTCGACGCTCTCGAGGCCGTCGGGCTGCATGTTGAGCAGATTGTGGTCGTAGTCGAGTTCGTGGAGGCCACCCGCGACGGCCATCGTGCAGGCCATGCCGGCCAGCACCACGAGCCGCGGCCGGCGCATGAGGGGATCGAGCCACGCGTGCACCGGCACCGGTTCGGGCAGACGACGGCCGAGCACGCTCCGGTCGACGATCGCCAGCACCGCCGGCAGGACGAGGAGCTCGGCGGCGCAGCAGAGGAGGATGCCGCCTCCCGCGATCGTGCCCAGTTCCGCGACGCCCACGAAGCTCGTGAGGCTCGCGCAGAAGAAGGCGATCGCCGTGGTGATCGCTCCGGTGAGGATGCCCGGGCCGACCGATTCGCTCGTCTCGAGGAGCGCCTCTTCGCACGAGAGCCCGCGACGGCGGCTTTCGAGGTATCGGCCCACGTAGTAGGTGCCGTAGTCGATCCCCACGCCGATCATCGTGACGGTGAACGTCACGCTGAGGATGTTGAGGTGGCCGACGCTCACCGTCGCCCACGCGAACGCCCACGCCATCCCGATCATGAGCACGCCGTTGGCCATGAGCGCGTGACGCAGACCCCCGAAACCCGCGCTGATCACGACGGCGACGGCGATCAGCGAGAGCACGCTCGCCCACACCATCGACTGTTCGCTGGCCCGCATCTCGTCGTTTTCCATGACCGGCAACCCGGTCAGGCCGATCTCCACGTCGGGATGGCGTCCAGCCACCGCGTCGATGACCCGCCGCAGTTCGTCCGTGGCGGCCGACGCGCCGGCGAATCCACCCTCCTGCTTGGCGAGGCGCAGGAGCACGAAGCCCAGGCGGCCGTTCTTCGCGAGCAGGTGCTCCCCCGAGAGATCGCGCAGCGTCGCGAACGACGCGGGCATGCCCGGCCAGGGCGACACGTAGTCGGCCGGAGCCTGCGGCCGCGCCGCCAGGCTCGCCTCGACCGCGGCGAGAAGCGCCTCCGTGTAGCGTTCGAGCGCCGGCAGCGGTGACTCGCCGCCGGGTGTCGCCACCTCGCCGGCCGCGAGCTGCGAGGCGAGCCCGCCGACGGTCGTCGCGACCTTCAGGTGCCCCCACCCACCGTCGAGCACCGGCTCCGCCTGCGCGGTGAAGCGGTCGAGGCCCTCGAGGTCCGCCGGCGCGAGATAGTGGAGTCCCTTGGAGCGAATCCGGGAGAGATCGACCTCGTGCAGCACGGCGTGGAACAGCGCGTCGTGCCGTGCCACCTCGCGGGAGAGTTCGTCGAGCACCGCCACGACCTGCTCGCGGTCGGAGCCCTCGACGACGATGACCGCGTCATCGTCCTCGCCGAACTCCTGCGCGTAGTCGATCCAGAGCTTGTTGTAGTCGCTCTCGGGATCGAGCAGGTCGACGCGGCCCACCTTGTAGCCGAGATGGCGCGCCGTCCAGAACCCGGCCACGACCGCCGAGAGCACTGCGGCGAGCACGACCGCGCCGGGCGCTCGGATCGTCAGCCGCGTCCACGCGACCATCAGGGTCGCGAGCAGCCCGCGTCGATGCCGCTCCGGCGCGTCCTCCGGCGCCGCGGGCTCGTCGGGCGGCGACGGGAGGGGTTGCGGGTCGTGGATCTGCAGCATGGCGCGCGGAGCGGGGTGGGAGGGGGCGGGATGCTAGGTGACGACCCGCACGCGGCCAAGGCCGCATCACCCCGCCCGCACGCGGTCGCATCGGACCCCGCGCGTGGATTCGGGTGGCTCCGGCAGCCTGGGCAAACCGGTGAACCGCTCGGAGTCGTTCCGCTCGTGCCGGTTGGTGAAATGATTGGGGCGATACGGCGTCGCGAACCGAAGACTCTCTTCGCCGACGGGCGCGTCGCCGTCGAGGGGATGTCGGGGGGGAACGAGCCGATGAAGCGGGTGACATTGGGAGGGGATCGTCTGCGCCGTCGGGACGTTCTCGCACGCGGGGCCGGTGGCTTGGTGCTCGCCGTCGTCACGGCCGTCGGTGCCGCGCCGGCACCGGGCAGCGATGCCGCTGGCCAGTCGGCCCCGGGCATGTTCGCGGACGGCGGCTCCTCGAGTCGCGAGGTGCGTCGCCAATCCCTCGAGAGCCTGCCGGTGGAGCGGATGCCAGCCGCCCATCGGCGCGACATCGAGGCGTTTGAACGATCCACGACGATCTTCCGCCGGCTGCCCGAGGCGACCGTCACCTGCGACGCCGACCTGCTCGGCTTCCTGCTCGACAAGCCGGACGCCCTCGTCGACGTGTGGCGCGTGCTCGAGATCAGCCGCCTCTCGCTCGACCCGATCGCGCCGGACCAGTGGCAGCTCGCCGACGGCTACGGCACCGAGGGTGTCGTGCGGCTGCTCCATCGCGAGCGCACGCGGCACGGCGGCCTGCTCGTCTTCCACGGTCGCGGCGCCTACTCGGGACCGTTGTCGCCCCGCCGGCTCACCGGCTCATGCCTCGTCGTCGTGCGGCACCGCCAGACGGAGGGCGACGACACGGCGCGCGCTCGCCATGTGGTCACCATCGACGCCTTCCTCGACGTGGACGGGCTCGGCCTCGAACTCGTCACCCGCGCGCTCCACCCGCTGATCGTGCTGTCGGCGGCCTCGAACCTGCACGAGATCGCGCTGTTCGTGTCCCAGTTCGCGGCCGCCGGCGCCCGCAATCCCGGCGGTGTCGCCCGCTTCACCGAGCGCATGCCACGGACCGCGCCGGAGGACCGCCGCAGGCTCGCCCTGCTCGCCGGTGGCGGCGACGCGACGACGCTCGGCCCGACCGACGACGCGCTGCGTACCGAACTCGCCGCGCGCTGGCTCTCGGTGGAGCAGCTCGACGCCTCGCGCAGCCGGTAGCGCGTCCGACGTTGGTGTCACACCGGCTCGGGGGCGGCA
>DNLZ01000169.1:3128-4261 GCA_003488325.1 Planctomycetaceae bacterium | reverse complement strand
CCGATGATGCGGCATGTTCGGCGTCGGATCGGGAATCACAATCAGACCGGAAACGACCCAGAGGGACGGTTGAGCCATGGCGTTTGGTGGACCACGGGCGAAGGTCGGGAAGACCGCGAAGAAGAAGGCCAAACCCAAGGCCAAGGTCAAGCGGAGGGATCCGATCTTCATCGACGGGGCTCGGCCACGGCCGCTTTACGTCGACTACAAGGATCTCGAATTGCTCGGCAAGCTGGTCAATCGGCAGGCCAAGATCATCGGGCGCCGCAAGAGCGGCTGCACGGCTGCGAGCCAGCACGCCGTCACGCAGGCGATCAAGCGGGCCCGCTTCATGGCGCTCCTGCCCTACGTCGGTGAGTGATCGCGTCGGGAGTCTGCGACACGCGATGCCCGTCGTGCCGCAGTCGGGTCGCCATGCCGGGCGATGCCGCTGCAGGTGAAGATCGTCTCGACCTGATCCCCCGCCAAGGGTGCCTTCGTGGGTGCGCTCCTCACGCGTCGTCGGGTCGAGTTTCGTGATACCGACGCCGCCGGGATCGTCCACTTTTCGGCGTTCTTCTTCTGGATGGAGTCCGCCGAGCACGAACTGCTCCGCGCCGCCGACGTCCGCGTCGTCGATCACGAATCGGGTCCCGTCGAGGCGAGCTGGCCCCGGGTGGCGGCATCGTGCGACTACACCACGGCCGTGCGCTTCGGCGACGAGGTCGACATCGCGGTCTCGGTCGACGAGATCGGTCGCACGAGCGTGACCTACGGCTTTCGGTTTTCGCACGACGGGGTCGAAGTGGCGAAGGGGCGGATCGTGGCCGTGAGGTGCCTCATGCAGCCCGGGCGCAGGCCGACGCCGGTGGCGATTCCCGAGGAGATCACGCGGCGTCTCGGGCGGTTTCGGTCCGACCCTGCGGCCGGAGCGCACGCCGATACGCGCTGAGGCGAGCGCGATCGTGGTGTCGCACGGTCCACGGCGAGGGTGATGCCGTCGGGTCCGCGCGGCGCGGGGTGTTTCGTCGCGATGCCCGGTGCCGTATCGTGCAGGAACGCCGCGGGTTCCGCGGTCCCCCAACGGAGGCCAGCGTGCTCGAGGTCGATGCGGTCTCGAAGGCATACGAGGGTTCGACGAGCGAGGCGGGCGA
>DNLZ01000169.1:0-2798 GCA_003488325.1 Planctomycetaceae bacterium | reverse complement strand
ACGCTGCCCGTCCTCGCCGACGTCACCCTCCGTCTCGAGCCTGGTGGCTCGCTCGCGATCATGGGGCCGAGCGGCTCGGGCAAGAGCACGCTGCTTTCGATCATCGGCGGTCTGGAGCCGCCGACATCCGGGCGGGTGCGGCTCGACGGGATCGACCCCTATGCGGGCGACGACGCCGCGCGGGCCGCGTTTCGCAATCGGCGCGTCGGGTTCGTCTTCCAGGAGCACCACCTGCTCGCCGGTTGCACCGCGCTCGACAACGTCGTGGTGCCGGCGCTCGCGCGGGGACGGGTGACCAACGCCATCGCCGTGCGGGCCGCGCGGCTGCTCGACCGCGTCGGCCTCGCCAGCCGCGCCCATCATTCGCCGGCCGCGCTCTCCGGCGGTGAGCGACAGCGGGTCGCCGTCGCGCGTGCGCTCCTCATGTCGCCGCGACTCGTGCTCGCCGACGAGCCCACCGGGCAGCTCGACTCTCGCGCCGCGGCGGCGGTCACGGACCTGCTCGTCGAACTGGCGTCGGAGTCGGGTGGGATGCTCATCGTGGTCACGCACGCCGAGGCGGTCGCGGCCCGTGTGGGAACGATCCGACGGCTCGTCGATGGCAGGCTGCTGGACGGGGCGGCTCGGGACGGCGGGCCGGCGTCATGATCGACGAGGCGGACGAATCGGCGGCGGCTCGGGGCGTGCGGTCGCTCCCCGGACTCGCGCTGCTGCTCGTGAGGCAGTGGTGGCCGCAGGTGACGGCGCTCGCAGCCGCATCCGCCGTGGTCGCCACCACGGTCGTCGGCGCGGTCGGCGTCGGGGCATCACTCCAGCGGGGCCTGCACGACCTCGCCCTCGACCGCCTCGGTGCGATCGAGGCCGCGATCATCGCCGACGAGCCATTCACCCATCGGCTCGTGACACGCCTCGAGGAGTCCCTCGCGACGACCCCTGCATCATCGGGCCGGCCCGCGTCCGTCGTCCCGGCCCTCGTCATGACGGTGTCCGTCGATGCCACTGGTGGCGGCCGCCGAGCCGCGACGCGGGCTACGCTCCTCGCCTGCGACGACCCGGCCGCGCTGGGATTCGCGGGGGCTCGGTCCGGGCCGGCACGAGATCGCGTCTTCGTCAACGCGCCGCTGGCCAACGCTCTCGGCCTCGAGCCCGGTGCGGCGGTGGTGCTGCGGATTCCCGATCGGTCGAACGTGCCGAGTGACACGCCCCTCGGGCGGCGGACGCCCGCATCGACCGGGCGGCGGCTGACCGTCGACGAGGTGCTGCCCGAGGGCGGCCTCGCGCGGTTCTCGCTGCGGCCCGTCCAGGTGACGGCCCCGCTGGCCGTCACGTCGCTCGCGACGGCGCGGGCGATCCTCCGACGCGGCGACGTGGCGAACGTCGTCTTCGCGGTCGGGGCCGGCGATCGTGCCGCCGCGGCCCACGGGGACGCGGGGGGCTCGTCGCGCACGGCTGCGGACTGGCTCCGCGGCAGCCTGCATCCCGATCTCGCCGACTACGGGCTCGCCCTCGAGCCGGCCGGCTCGGCCGACGCCCTGCGACTCGTCAGTCGTCGGCTCGTCCTGCCCGGCGAGGTGGATCGTGCGGCCGAAGCGGTCCTCGGGCCGCTCGGTGGAGTGCCGTCACTCGTGTTTCTGGCGAATGCGCTGGTGCCCGTCGCGGACGGCGATCGGGGCGCCGCGGATCAGCCTGATCCCGCCGCGACGGTGACCGCCCCCGCCGTGCGTCCGCCGGCGGTTCCCTACTCCACCGTGGCGGGCGTCCCGGCGACGACGCTGCCGTCGGGAGGGCTCGTCGACTCGACCGGCACGACGCTCGCGCCGCCGGGGCCCGACGGCATCATCGTCGATCGGTGGGTGGTGGATGATCTCGCGGCGCAGGGGCGGCCGGTCGCGATCGGCGACCCGATCGAGATGCGGTACTTCCTCCCGGAGACGCTCGATGGCCGCGTCGAGGAGACCAGAGAGACGCTGCGGATCACGGGGATCGCCGCGATGGAGGGCGCCGCCGTGGCCCGCGACCTCGTGCCCGAGGTGGAGGGCATCACGGACGAGGCATCGATCGCCGACTGGGATCCCCCCTTCCCCTTCGACCGCACGATGGTGCGCACGTCGCCCCCCGATGACCAGGATGACCGGTACTGGAAGGCTCACGGCGCGACGCCGAAGGCGTTCGTCGCCCTCCCGACGGCGCGTCGGCTCGCCGCCAGTCGCTTCGGCGCGACCACGGCGTGGCACGTTCCACGCGATCGTGTCGCCGATGTGGACACCCTGCGCGAGTCGCTCGCGGAGGCGCTCCGTCCGGAAGCGCTCGGCATCCGTGCGGAGCCGCTTCGGGCCGCGGCCCTCGCCGCGGCGACGGGATCGACGCCCTTCGGCAGCCTCTTTCTCGCGCTGTCGAGCTTCCTCGTGGTGGCTGGCCTGCTGCTGGAATGGCTGCTGTTCCACCTCCTCGTCGCCGCCAGGCGACGGGATCTCGGCGTGCTCTCGGCCGTCGGATGGGCGCCGGCGCGGCTGGCGACGCTGCTCGTGCTCGTCGGCGGCGCCGCAGCCGCCGCCGGTGTCGTCGTCGGCATGGGCCTCGGTCCCGTCTGGTCTGCCGCGCTGCTCGCGGTGCTTGGACGGGCCTGGTCGACGGGCGTGAGCGGCGGCACGGTCGCCGCGTTCGCGGCCGGTCCACCCCCCCTCGCCGCGATCTGGCCGGGGGCGCTCGCGGCGCTCGTCCTGTGCCTGGCCGCGCTGGCCTGGGCGGCATGGCGCGCGGGACGGGTGGCTCCCCTGGTGCTCCTGCGCGAGCGAGGC
>DNLZ01000500.1:2923-3696 GCA_003488325.1 Planctomycetaceae bacterium | reverse complement strand
CGCCGTCGCGACCTCGAGCTCGCGTGCGGCGATCATCTGCTGCTGCTCCGCGAGCGCGCGGGCCGCCTCCGACTTGCCGACGGCCGCGAGCGCGTCGGCGGCCGGCTTCTGGGTCTCGCCGACCTTCTTCGTGGCGGCATTGGCGGCCGTCGCCGACGCCATCGCCGTCTGGGACGCCGCCTTGGCAGCCGCATCGAGCTGCTTGACCGTCTCGGTGGCCTGGGCGACGGCCTGCGTCGCCTCGTCGGCAGATCGCTTCCGCACGGCGTCGCCGGGCGAGGCGCCGGCCGCGGCCGTCAGCAGGGCCGCCTTTTCCTGCGCGGTCTTCCGCTCCACCTGGGCATCGGCGAGTCGTCGCTCGGCATCGGCCCAGGCCACCGCGGCGGCACGCGCCTCGGTCGATGCGGCAAGCGCACCCTTCTCCGCCTCGATCCGCGCGGCATCGGCCACGCTGAAGGCGGACCGCTTCGCCTCGAGATCGGCCACCGCGGCATCGAGCGCTGCCTTCGCCTTCGTCGCGAAATCGGTGCGAACCGGCACGTCCTTGTCGGCCGCCTCCGCCCGCTGCTTCGCGAGCACCAGTCGCGCATCGGCGAGCCCCTGCGCCCGGGTGGCCCGCGCGACCGTCGCCACGCGCCGCAGATCCCCCTTCGCCTCGACGACGAGGGTGCCGTCGGGCCGCCAGAGCTTGAGCGATCGCGACTCGCCGACGCTCGCGATCCGCTGTCCGTCCGGACGGACGGCGACCCCATGCACCACCCCGCCGTGCTGCA
>DNLZ01000500.1:0-2546 GCA_003488325.1 Planctomycetaceae bacterium | reverse complement strand
CGCATCCGGTGACCACCTCCTTCGCGTCGGGGCCCGTCGCGGCGATCGCCGTGACGGTGTTGCCATGCCCACCGAACGCCGACACGCCCGCAACCGGCCAGTGCCAGACCGCATCGGCGCCCGCGGACCAGACGGCCGCACCGTCCGCGGTGACGGCCAGATCGGCGACCGCGGCGGTGTGGCGCGAGAAGCGTTGCAGGGCCATGCCCGTGGCCGGGTCGTGGACCGTGATCGCCGGCGACGGACCGGCGACCGCGACGACGGCCCGCTGGCCATCCGCGGTCAACGCGAGGCTTTGAATGTCTCCCGGAAGGCCGCTCACACCGGGACCGATCGCCCCGAGATCCGCCTTCCAGAAACGCACCCCGCCCCCTTTTCCGCCGGTCGCAAAGACCGTGCCCTTGGCGGCGGCCGCAAACGCGGTGATCGGCGCGCCGTGCGAGGTCGCCCCGATCTGCTGGCCGTTGTCGAGACGGTGGCTCCGCAGCGTGCCGTCGGCCGTCGCCACGACCACGGCCTGCGGCGTGACCGACAGGCCGACGACGGGAGCCGCCGGGCCGTCGAACCGCCGCAGCAGATGGCCGCGGTGCCGCGAGACGCCACCGTTCTTCGCGACGAGGAGCAGCCCGCCAGCCGCATCCGGCATCACGGACACGCACTCCACCGCGCCCAGTTCGACCGCGTCGAGGAACCGGCCCGACGCCACGTCGTACGTCCTCGCGACCGCGCCCGCCGGCGTGGCCTCGAATGTCACCGCCCGTGCACCATCGGCCGAGAGCGCCGCCGCGGTCGGCCGACCGGCAGCCTCGCCGAGCGGCTTGACCACCTGTCCGGAGTCGAGCCTGTGGCTGCGCACGGCGCCGTCGACGGTCGCGACGACGAGCACCTGTCGGTCGGGCGACTGCACGACCGCCACGGGAGCGGCCGGCGGCGACCACGTCGCGGCCTGGTTTCCGTCCGCCGGGTTCCAGGTGCGGACCGTGCCGTCGGCCGAGGCGGAGAAAGGCTGACCGGCGGCGTTGAACCCGACCGCCAGGATCGCCGCGGTGTGTCCGCGGCACTCCTTGCCCGCCGCGATGTCGGCGACCGGCCAGACACGGACGACGTGATCGGCCCCCGCCGCCGCGACGCGGGCGCCATCGGGCGTTGCCGCAACGGCGACGATCGCCGCCTGGCCGTCCACCTCGGCCCCCTGCTTGCCCGTGCGACCCGACCACTCCCAGATCCGCACGATCCGGTCGTCGCCACCGGAAACGAGGCGATCGGCATCGCCGACGAACGCGAGCGATCGGACCGGCGCCGCGTGCCCGCGCAGCGTGATCGCCGGTCCCTTCTTCACGACATCGCGCACGACGATGACCGCCTCGCCCGACGCGCTGCCCGCGACCGCGAGGAGCCCGCGACCGGCGTGGAACGCGGTCGCCGTGACGTCTTCCACCACCGGCCCCGTCACGGCCGTCACATCGGTCGGCTCGACGCCGCCACGCCACGCCACGACGTCGCCCTTCTCGTCACCCGAGACGACCACCGTGCCGTCGGCACTCGCTGCCACGGCCCGGATCGCCGCGCCGCCTCCCCCGAGCCGTCTGCGGATCTCCTTCTCACCGTTGAACCACAAGCCGATCGAGCCGTCCGCGTGCCCCGTGGCCACGGCGGTGGCCTTGCTCTTCGTCTGCTCCACCACGCACAGGCTCGTCGCCCGACCGCGATCCGCCTGCCACGTGCTGACGGGCGTCAATCGGCCGTCGTCCCCGGACTCGTACAACGTCACGCCACCCGTCGCCGCGGCGACCGCGACGAGCCCACCGCCACGTGCGCTCGCGAGGCGACGGTCGGCGTCGGCCTCGTCGATCACCTTCTTCGGCAGGGACGGCGGCGTGTGGAAGACCCGCAGCATCCGGTCGGTGCCGCCGACAACGAGGAGATCTCCCCCGGCGAGCCGCGGCAGGGCCCCGGGGCCGACCACGGCCAGCGCCGTGACCGGCTGGGGCGACTCGATCTCGCCCGTGAACTCCCCGTCTCGAGTGCGCCAGGTGCGGATCACACCCTCGGCCGTGGCCGCGGAGACGTGGTCCGACGTCACTCCGAACGCCACGTCCGTGACGGGGAAGTCCGCCTCGTGCAGCACAGGGCCCGCCGCGCCGTCGGCGGCCTGCCAGAGCCGCACGCCTCCCTCGCCGCCGGTCGCGACCAGACCGCCGTCACCGCTCGTGGCAAGCGCGACGACGGGCGACCCGACCTGCATCTCGAAGGCCCGCACATCCCGCGGCCGGCGCCAGATTTTGGCCTCGCGATACGCACCGCTCGCCAGCATGTCGCCGTCACGATTGAAGGAGAGCGACTCGACGAGGTCTCGATGCGCCCCTGCGGCCAGCGACGGGTCGGCCAGTTCGGCGACGAGGCGGCCGCTCGCCGGATGATGCAGGAGGAGTCGGTTGCCCCGCGCGATCGCGACCAGCTGGCCATCGGGCGCGAGGGCCACCGCGAGCGCGGGCGCGAAGCCCGACGCGATCGGCCGCCAGGATCGGCTCCCCCCGGCCCCGGGC
>DNLZ01000499.1 GCA_003488325.1 Planctomycetaceae bacterium | reverse complement strand
GGGAACGCGGACGGGGCCCGACCTGCTCAAACGCCTCTCCCGGCGATATAACTGTTCGCGAGGCCGGAGCCGCAGGCTCCGGTTTTTTCCGGTCCGACTTCGTGACGAATTTCACGAAGTGGCCTGACACGGCCGGAATTCGCGTTTTCGTCGCCGCCGTCTCCCGCCCACCGCCCGGCAGCCTCATGGATTCCATCCTTCCGGTCCTCCTGTTCGTCGTGATCGCGGCGGGCGTGTCGGTCGGCCTCCTGGTCTTCGCCGAACTCGTCGGCCCGCGCCGCGCGGGGGCGGTGAAGGAAATGCCGTACGAGAGCGGCATGGACCCGATCCACGACACGCGGCGTCGGTTCGACGTGCGGTTCCATCTCGTCGCGATCACGTTCCTCGTCTTCGACGTGGAGCTGCTCTTTCTCTACCCCTGGGCCGTGGCGAGCCGGCATTCGCCCCCCGAGGGTGCCGCCGCGGGGGTCGACGCCGCGGTCGCGGCCGGCCTCGTCTCGTCCCGCGGCCTCGTGTTCGGTGCAGCCATGGCGTTCATCGCGCTCGTGGTCGTCGGTTTCGCCTACGACTGGCGGAAAGGGGTGTTCCGATGGCGATGAACGGGCCCGAGCTTCCGGAAAACGTCGTGGTCAGCCGGCTCGACGAGCTGGCCAACTGGTGTCGCAAGAACAGCCTCTGGCCGATGCCGTTCGCGACGGCCTGCTGCGGCATCGAGCTCATGGCGACGGGGGCGAGCAAGCACGATCTCGCCCGCTTCGGTGCCGAGGTCTTCCGCTTCAGCCCCCGGCAGTGCGACCTCATGATCGTCGCGGGCCGCGTCGTCATGAAGATGCTGCCGGTGCTGCAGCGCATCTGGCTGCAGATGAGCGAGCCGAAGTGGTGCATCTCGATGGGGGCGTGCGCGAGCACGGGCGGCGTGTTCGACACCTACGCCGTGGTGCAGGGCATCGACCGCTTCATCCCGGTCGACATGTACGTGCCGGGCTGTCCGCCGCGGCCGGAGCAGCTCATCCAGGCGATCATCGACCTGCAGGACAAGATCCAGCGCGAGGGCACGATCACCGGCCGCGAGTTCGACACGGCCGGTCGCCAGGCGCGGAAGCGCGCCCTCGTCGAGATCGCCGCGCCGCTGTCGGTCGATGCCTCCCGCAATCCGGTGCTGCAGCGCGAGATCGCGGCCGAGGCCGGTTCGCTCGTCGGCCGTTGAGCCGCAGATCCCATTCGTCCCGGGGACGGCCGCATGGCCGCAACGATGACACACGCCGCACGCCGTGAGGAGCCGGGCCAGCCGCCGTCCGTCGCGGACGTGGTCGACGCGCTCAACGGCCGCTTCGTCGGGCTCGCGTCGTCGGTGTTCCGCGGTCAGACCCGCGTCGTGGTGCCGGCGGGCACGCTGCTGCCCGTCATGCGTCTGCTCAAGGAGCGGGGCTTCGACCTGCTCGTCGACATCTCGTGCGTGGATTACCTCGAATACCGCGACCCGCCGATGGGGATGGCCGCGTGCGCCGGACGGCGCTACGGGCTCGTCTACCTCCTCGCCTCCACGGGCACCAACCAGCGCCTGACGATCCGCGTGTTCGTCGACGACCCCGTCGCGGACGACGAGCGGTGGCCGACCGTCCCGAGCATGGTCCCGCTCTGGCAGGGCGCCGACTGGCTCGAGCGCGAGGTGTGGGATCTCTTCGGCATCCGGTTCGAGGGCCATCCCGACCTGCGCCGGCTCGTCATGCCCGAGGAGTTCACCGCGCATCCGCTGCGGAAGGACTACCCGCTCCAGGGCCGCGGCGAACGGCACAATTTCCCGATCATCACGCGGGAGAACAGCTGAGCCATGTCGATCGCCCCGCCCAGGTACGAATCGCTCGAGGCTCCCGCGGCCGCCACGCGGAGCGAGGACTACCTCTGGACGCTCAACTTCGGGCCGCAGCATCCGGCCACGCACACCACGCTGCGGCTCGTGCTCAAGCTCGAGGGAGAGCGGGTGGTCGATGCGATGCCCGAGATGGGCTACCTCCACTCGGGCTTCGAGAAGATCGGCGAGCACCTCACGTTCAACCAGTACGTGACGGTCACCGACCGCATGAACTACATCTCGCCGATGGCGAACAACGTGGCGTGGCACCACGCGGTCGAGACGCTCCTGGGCATCGAGCTCACGCCTCGCTGCAGGGTGATCCGCACGATCATCGCCGAGCTCGCCCGCATCAGCGACCACCTGCTGTGCAACGGCGCCGTCGGCCTCGACACGGGCGCCTTCACCTTCTTCCTCTACGGCTTCTACCAGCGTGAGGTGATCTACGACATCTTCGAGACCCTCTGCGGCGCCCGCTTCACCAACTCCTACACCCGGGTCGGCGGCGTGTCCCAGGACTTCACGCCGCTGGTCATCGAAAAGATCCGGACCTTCGTGAAGACGTTTCCGAAGACCCTCGACGACATGGAGCGGCTCCTCACGCGCAACCGCATCTTCGTGGACCGCACGAAGGGGGTCGGCGTCCTCGGCAAGGAGGAGGCGATCAACCGCGGCGCGACCGGGCCGGTCGCCCGGGCCAGCGGCGTGACCCGGGACCTGCGCAAGGACGAGCCCTACCTCGCCTACGCCGACTACGACTTCCGGATCTGCTGCGCGACCGCGGGCGACTGCTACGCCCGCTACCTCGTGCGCATGCAGGAGATGCGCGAGAGCCTGAAGATCGTGGCCCAGGCCCTCGAAAACATCCCGGCCGGACCGGTGAACGTCGGCATCGACCAGCGCACGGCCCTGCCCACGAAGAAGCAGGTCTACTCCACGATCGAGGGCACGATCTCCCACTTCGAGCTTTCGATGAGCAACCGCGGCTTCGAGGTGCCCTGCGAGGAGAGCTACGCCGCGATCGAGGCGCCCAACGGTGAGCTCGGCTTCTACCTGGCGGGCGACGGCAACGAGACCGCCTACCGCGCCCGCTGCCGCCCGCCGTCCGTGCTCCACTTCGCGATCTTCCCGCGGCTCATCCGCGGCCACACGCTCTCCGACGTGGTCGCCGTCCTCGGCAGCCTCAACATCATCGCCGCGGAGCTGGATCGATGACTGCGCGCGCGGCTGAGTTCCACGTCAACGCTGGCTCAGGGTCGCCCCTGCCGTCTCGCCGGATAGCCGACGGGCGTCGTGCGTGCAGGCTCGGGGTCGCCCATGCCGTCTCGCCGGACGCGGGTTGGGCGTTGCGTACGCAGGCTCGGGGTCGACCATGCCGTCTCGCCGGACGCTCGCTTCAGGCATCCTGCCTTCCGCTCGCTCGAAGGAAACCTCGCTTTCGCCATCCTGGCTGCGCTCGGTTTCCTACGCCGCTCGATCGGCACGGTCGACCCCTCGCGAACCAACGGGAAGGGCGGGCTGCCCGTGCCCTCGAGCGAGCTGTGGAAGCAAGCGGAGCCATGGATGGCGGAGCGCAGCGGACACGCAGTGAGCGGAGGCCTGGAGGGCCGCAGCGAACGTCTAGCGAGAGGGTATGGGCAGCCC
>DNLZ01000127.1 GCA_003488325.1 Planctomycetaceae bacterium | reverse complement strand
CGTCGGTCAGTTCCACGCCGAACGCCGCCGCGATGGTCTCGATCGAGGTGGCGTGCGCGGGCGGGGCGTGCCGGCGCCAGTCGCCGAGATGCTCGCGAAACGTCCGCGGCTGCGACGGTGTCGCCGCGTTGAGCCACGGCAACGCGGCCCACAGACCCGGCTCATCCTCGAAGAGCGGCAGCAGCGCCACGGCGACGATCCGGGCGTTCTCGCGGTCGGTGGGCACCGTCGGCAGCACGTCGCAGTGCCGGGCGTACCAGTCGGCGAGTGCCATCCCCTCGGGCAGCCGTCCCTCGTCGATGAGCCGTGCGGCGTAGTCCGCGAGTGACGTCGCGTAGTCCCGCCAGTTCGGGTACGGCGGCGTCTCCCGCCACGCGTCCGCCATGCGTCGCAGCACGTAGATGCTCGCGAGCTCGCACAAGGCCTCCTCGAACCAGCGGTTTCCCGTGTCGTCGCGGTCGAATCGGCAGAACACGTGGCCGAGCTCGTGACCGAACTGATAGGCGTACTGCGACCAGTACGTGCCGCCGGTGTTGAGGTGCACGCGCACGGCCCCGTCCTCCGCGCGATCGAACAGCGAAATCGGTCCACCCCGCGGACGCACCTCGATCACGACGACGCCGGCACCCGGCACGTGCGGCAGGAGCGCGTCGACGACGGAGCCGAGCACCGCACGCACGTCCGCGGCCACCGCTCCCTCCCACTCCCCTTCGTCAGCCAGACGCAGCTCGACCGTGGAGGTCACGGCTCCGGCGGCTGCGACGTCCGGCGGTCGAGCGGGGACGTCGGGATCGGCCGCATGCGTGCGGCGATCGTGACGCGACGTGCCGAGGACGATCACGAGGGCCGCGCCCATCACGACGGCACCGACCGACGACCGGAAGCACCCGCGTCTCGTGATGTCATCCACGTCATCGTGCCCCATGCCGCCCGCCCTCAGCCCGCCCACACCCTGCCGCCGATGATGGTGTGCCGACAGGCCAGCCGCCGGCTGAGGACCACGAGGTCGGCGCGCTTCCCCGGCACGATGCTGCCCGCCTCGGCCTCGATCCCGCTGCGCTCCGCCGGCGTGAGCGATGCCATCCGCACCGCCTCCACGAGCGTCGCCCCGGCGGACCGCACCATCGTGCGCACCATGTGATCCATGCCCACCACGCTGCTTGCGAGCGCGTCGCCGACCCGCCCCACCGCACCGTCACTCTCGAACCACGGGCCGTCCGCCTCCGGGCCGAAGCGATAGCGTCCCGGCGGCATGTCGAGCGCACGGCTCGCATCGGTGACGAGGCAGACCCGTGCAGCCCCCTTCATGCGCAGGGCGAAGGCGAGCAGCTCCGGGGCGAGGTGCCGCCCGTCGGCGATCACCTCGGTGCTCATCGCCGGCTCCGCGAGGACGAACTGCTCCATGCTCGCCTGCATCGGCGCCCCGAATCGGGCGCGGAGCGACGGCACCGAACTCATCGCACACCAGAAGTGATCGACGTGCCGCATGCCGGCCCGAAACGCGGCGACCATCTCCGACCAGCTTGCGTTCGAATGGCCGCAGGTGACGAGGCAGCCGCGGCGGCGGGCGGCCCGATAGAAGGCGACGGCTCCCGGCAGCTCGGCCGCGCAGGTGGCGATGCGCACGAGCCCGTCGCGAAACCATCGGCCGTACTCGGCGGCGGCAGGGTCGCGGCGGGCTGCGGCGGCGTGGCATCCGGTCTTGCCGGGGGCGAAATAGGGCCCGTAGAGGTGCACCCCCGCGAGTCGTGCCCCGACCTCCGGCCGCCAGGCGTCGCGCACGGCGCGGCAGGCGTCGAGCATCGCGTCGATCTGCGCGCGTCGGCCCACGGTGGTCGTCGCGAAGAGCGCCGTCGTACCATGACGCGCATGCGCGGCGAGCACGGTGCGGACGGCATCGGGCGTGCCGTCCATGAAGTCGGCGCCGGCGCCGCCGTGAACATGGAGGTCGATGAACCCCGGCGTGATGAAGCCGCCCCCGGCGTCGACCACCCGGGCACCAGGCGGAATCGCCGCCCCACGTCGCACGGTGGTGATGACGCCGTCCTCACAGACGACCTGGCCGTCGGCGAGCAGGCCGTCGGGCAGGACGACCGTGCCGTGCCGCACGACGAGGATTCCGTCCCGGCGGCCGGAGGCTTCGTGTCCCGTCCCGCGTGCACTCCGCGCCCCGGGATCGTTCATGGCTCGCGCACCCACGCCGTGGCCCTCGGGCAGCCACCGGACAGGGTGGCACGTCCGCCGGTGAGCCGCCACAATCTTGAGGCGATCCGTGGTCCCCGTCCATCCGCCGACGGCGGCGGGACCTCGGCCCGCGAACCCGTTCATCATCCCGGAGTGCGTTACCATGACCACGACCCGTCGCTCGTTCCTCAGGTCCTGCGGGCTCGCCACCGCAGTCGCCGCGGCACCGGCCGTCGTCCGCGGTCGTGACCTCAACGGCCGACTCCAGATCGCCTGCGTCGGCGTGGACGGCATGGGCTATGCCGACATCACCGCCGTGGGGGATCACCCCAAGGTGGCGTTCGTCGGGTTCTGCGACATCGACGCGAACCGCTTCGCCAAGGCCGATGCCAAGTACCCAGGGGTGCGGCATTTCGCCGACTACCGCGAGATGCTCGCGACCCTGGGAGACGGCTACGACGCCGTGCTCATCGACACGCCCGACCACATGCACGCGCCGGTGGCGGTGGCGGCGATGCAGGCCCGCAAGCACGTCTACTGCCAGAAGCCGCTCTCGCACACGCTCTGGGAATCCCGCCAGATGCAGCGCTGGGCCGAGGCCACCGGCGTGACCACGCAGATGGGCAACCAGATCCATTCGAACGCCGAATACCGGCTGGCGACGCGACTGATCCGCGACGGGGCGATCGGCAGGGTGCGGCAGGTCCACTCGTGGGTCGGCGTCACGGGCAACGAGCGGACGAAGCTCCTCGCGCCCCCCGCGGCGGCGCCGGTGCCGCCGAACGTCGACTGGGACCTCTGGATCGGCGCGGCGCCGATGCGCGACTACGCGCCGGCCTATCACCCCTTCATGTGGCGCGACTGGCAGGACTTCGGCTGCGGCGGCCTGGGCGACTTCGGCTGCCACATCCTCGATCCGGTCTTCACGGCGCTGGGCCTCACGGCGCCGCAGAGCGTGCGGGCCCGCAACAGCGGGATCAACGACCAGATCTGGCCCACGCAGGAGATCGTCACCTACGTCTTCCCCGGCACGGAATTCACCGCGGGCAAGGATCTCGAGGTGATCTGGATGGACGGGGGGCTGCGGCCGGAGCACACGCTGGCGCGGATGCCCGGCGACAAGCCGCTGCCGCGGGCGGGCAGCATCTTCGTGGGCGAGGAGGGGTGCCTGGTGCTGCCGCACGTCGGCATGCCGCAGCTCTATCCCGTCGAGAAGTACGCCGCCTACGCGATGCCGAAGGTGGAGCCGCTCAACCACCGTCACGTCTGGGTGGATGCCTGCCTCGCCGGCACGAAAACGAGCGACGGCTTCCACTACGCCGGCCCGCTCACCGAGACGGTGCACCTGGGCAACATCGCGACCCGCCTGGCCATCCCGACCCGCGACGCCGTGACCGGCCGGCTGGTCGAGCCCGACGGGGTGCTCGAGTGGGACGCCGCGACGATGAGCTTCCGCAACGAGCCCGCGGCCGACCGCCTCATCACGAAGCCGTACCGCAAGGGCTTCGAGGTTCCCGCCGCGCC
>DNLZ01000003.1:25886-36211 GCA_003488325.1 Planctomycetaceae bacterium | reverse complement strand
CCTGGAGGCGTACGCCACACGCGCGAGGAGACTTGTGCCGCCCCCCCGAGCCGGTGCCCCGTGTACGACGAGCGCCCTGCTACCCGGGCCGCACCGCCTCGATGAGGTGGTAGCCCTTCACCTCCTCGCGGGCGACGTGGCTCCACATGCGCGGCAGCTGCTCCACGAACCACGTCGGCTGCTTCGTGACGACGATCAGGGTGCCCCCCGGGGCCAGGGCGAGGCGAGCCGTCTCGCAGAAGATCTCCGCCAGGCGGAAGTCGGAGTAGTAGGGCGGGTTCGCGAGCGCGAGGTCCCAGGCCCCCGGAGTCGGCACGCGTCCCTCCGCCTCGAGTGCGACCGTCACGTTGGCCAGGGCGTTGCGTTCGACGCCCCGGCGCGTGCATTCGACCGCGCGGGCCGCCGAGTCGATCGCATGCACCCGCACCGACGGGTCACGGGCCGCGATCCCGATCGACACACAGCCACTGCCGCAGCCGATGTCGAGCACCGCGGCTCCCGGCGCGACATCGACCGCGTCGAGCAGGCGACGGGCGCCGGGGTCGATGCGGCGGTGCGCGAAGACGCCAGGACGCGTCACGGCATGCAGGAGGCGGTCGCGGTCGCGGAAGACGATCTCGCACGAGAAGTCGCGCACCCGGGACGGCTCGCGGGTCTTCTCGACGACGTAGGCGATCGTCCGCGGCTTGGGACCGGCGGCCTCGCGCACGCGCACGGTCTCGCCGGTGGCGGCGAGCTGCTCGCGCAGCCAACGGTCCCGGGGATTGTCGATCGCCGTGACGAGGCGGCCGCCGACCGTCAGATGCACGAGGGCCTGCTGCAGGATGTCGCGGGTCAGTTCCGCCTCGCCGTCCTTGGCGAGCGGGACGACGGCGAGGTCGTACGGCCCGGCCGGCATGTCGGGCGTGCAGGCGGCGGTGAGATGGGGCGGGGCGGGGCTCCACGACGCGACGGCGGCGTCGCAGGGATGGCGGTCGAGAAACCACGCCGTCACGTGCGCCGTCGGCAGGTCGCCGGCCAGCGCGTGGGCGGCCTGCGCACGACCCGCGGTCGTGCAGACGATCCGGCGCGGCGGCGGGTCACACGAGGCGACCACGGCGCGGGCGACGTCGAGGGCGTGGGCCTCCGCCGGCCGGCTGGGAAGTCGATCGGCGGCCCTCATGCGGCTGCCTTCATTCGGCCGGTGCCGCGGGCTCGAGGGTGAGCGGATCGCGGAGCGGCAGGTGCCGCACCTGCCCTCCGAAGAAGGCGGCCATGCTCGCCCGCTTGTCGATGTCGCCGGCGGCGATCGGATCCCAGTCGCCCACGACGAGGATCGCCATGGCGTCGGGATCCAGATGCGCCTTGGCCACGCGCAGCAGCTCCTCCTTCGTGACCGCCTCGACCTTCGCGCGGAACGTCTTCCAGAAGTCGGCGGGCCGTTTCGTCCATTCGTCGTTCACGAAGACGCGCAGCATCTGGGGCTTGCTCTCGAACTGCCGTGGGAACGTCTCGATCAGCCCCTGTCGTGCCGTCTCCAATTCCTCGTCGGTGACCGGTTCGGTGCGGATGCGGCGGATCTCGTCGAGCACGATCTTGGTGGCGAGCGCCACCGTCGCGTTCTTGCTCTCGAAACCGGCGCGGAAGTCGCCCGGGTAGTCGACTCGCGGCACGATCGTCGAGCGGACGGAGTAGGCGAGTCCCTCGTTGCTCCGCACCTGCTGCATGAGGCGGCTCGTGAACCCGCCCGCGCCCAGGATCTCGTTGAGCAGCAGCAGCGGGATCGCGTCGGGGTCGTCGCGGCGGATCGAACGGCTGCCGAGGATCACCTTCCCCTGCGGAATGTCCTTGGGGACGTGGTAGAGCCCCGGCTCGAGCACCGCCGTCGGCACGGCGGGATCGGCGACCGGCCCGCCCCGTTCCCAGCCGGCGAAGGCGCGCTCCAGGGTCGCCAGCATCTCGGGCACCTCGAAGTCTCCCGACACGGACACGATCGCGTTGCCGGGCCTGAAGATGAGGGCATGCATCTCCGCGAGCCGGTCGCGATCGAACGCCGCGACCGAGGCCGCCGTCGGCTCGGCCGCCTCGAAGTGATCTCCATAGACGAGCCGCTTCCACTCGCGGGCGAGGATCGACGAGGCGTCGTCGTTGCGGCGCTTGAGCGCCTCGAGCGTCCGTGCCTTCGCCGTCTCCAGTCGATCGGCGTCGAACCGTGGCGTCCGCAGGAGATCGAGAAAGATCACGAGGCTCTCGTCGAAGGTGCTCACGAGGCAGTTCATCACCGCGGTCGTGAAGAACTCGTTGGCCGTCACCGAGGCCTGCGTCGCCAGGAAGTCGAGCGTCTCGTCGAGTTCCGCCGGCGGCAGCGTGCGCGAGCCCCCTTCGCGCACCATGCGGGCGGTCATCGAGGCGAGCCCCGGCACGTCGGCCGGATCGAGCGAGGCGCCCCCCTTGAACGTGATCGTGAGATTCACGAGGGGAAACTCGTGCGACGGCGCGAGGTAGACGACGGTTCCGTCGGGCAGCACGTGACGGAAGTCGGCGGCGGCCGGCGGTTCGTAGGCCAGCGGCGCGAACGCGATCTCTTCCGGGCGGGCGGGAATGTCGGGGGCCGACGTGGCCGCCGGCGGCGTGGTCGGTGCGGCCGCAACCTGCGCGTCCGCAGCCGCGGCGCTCGCCGTCGCGGCGTCGGCCCCACCGGCCGCCCCCGGGCCTCTCCCGGTCTCGGTCGATGCGGCACCGATGGAGCCGGTGGACGATCCCGAAGGAGGAGTGTTCGCCGCCACGGCCTCGGCCGGGGCCGCGGCGGCAGGTGCCGCCCCTCCGTCCGATCGCTCCCCCGCCACGGCCATGCCGGGCCGTTCGTTGGCGGCAGTCACCGCCGACGTCGTGCCGCTGCCGCCGGCGACCGGGTCCTGCCCGCGGCGTCGTGCCGGGGACAGTGCGATCGCGGCGATCACGCCGACCGCGAGCAACAGGGCTACGAGGCGAAGGTTCATGGTGCTCCTTCCGCTGCTGGGGCGGTGGCCGCGGCCGGTCGGCGCCGATACACCGCCACGCTGCGATTCGTCTCACCGAAGTACCGATTGGCCACCCGTCGAATGTCGGCGGCGGTCACCGCCTCCTCCTTCGCCGGACCCTCGTTGATCTCGCGCCAGTCGAGGATCGCCTCGGCGAAGGCCAGCTGCACGAGGAGTGACATGTTGTTCTCGAGCTTGCGATAGTTCCTGGCCGCGACGCGATTCTTCACCTTCCGCAGTTCGCGATCCGGCACCTCCTCGCGCTGCAGTCGGCCCAGTTCTTCCTGCCATGCCGCCTCGAGGGCCTCGGGCGTGGCGTCGCCGCGGGTCTCCGCCGTGACGCCGAAGAGGCCCGCGTACTTCCGCGTGTCGGAGAAGGCCGCGGCCGACGCCGCGATGCCGCGGCCCTCGACGAGGCCCGTGTAGAGCCGCCCCGTCCTCTCGTTGAGGATCTCCGCCAGCATGTCGAGCGGGTAGGCGTCGACGTGGCCCGCCGGGACGGTGTGGTAGCGGATCTCGATCGCGGGCGGGAAGTCTCCCACGGCGTTCATCCGCTGTTCGGCCTGCTGCTCCACCTCGAGCGTGACGACCGGAGGCGGCGCACGCTCGCCAGGCTGCAGTCGCGAGAAGTACCGGGTGATGAGCGCCTTCGCCTGCACCGGATCGAAGTCGCCCACGAGCACGCCGAAGAGGTTGCCGGGCCGGTAGTAGACGTTCCAGTAGTCGAGGGCCTGCTCGAAGGTGTAGCTGTTGAGATCGCTCGGCCAGCCGATCACCGGCCACGAATAGCCGCTCGACGCCCAGAACATCGCGTCGAATTGCTCTTCGAAGGCCCCGGTCGGGGTGCTCTCGGTGCGCAGGCGCCGCTCCTCGTGGACCACGTCGCGCTCGGAATAGAACTCGCGAAAGACGCTGTCGAAGAGCCGGTCGCTCTCCATCCAGGCCCAGAGTTCGAGCTTGTTGGACGGCACGGTGATGAAGTAGCAGGTGAGGTCGTAGGTGGTGAACGCGTTCATCCCGCTCCCGCCCGCCTTCGTGTAGACCTGGTCGAACTCGTCCTTCACGATCGTCCCGGCGGCGGGCCCGGCCTCGCCGCGGCCCTGCTGGGCACGGATCAGGCCGTCGAGCCGACCTCGTAGGGCGCGGAGGTCGGGCGTGTCGTTGGCCGGATCCCACGGATCGTCGATCTCGCCGCGAAAGAACCGCTCGTACTGGGTCGTCCAGACGAGACGGTTGATCGCGTCCCGCAGCGTCTTCTGCTCGCTCCGGTACGTCGCGTCACGGGCCGGGTCGCGGGTGCCGATCGTGTCGGTGCCCTTGAACATCATGTGCTCGAAGAAGTGGCTGATGCCGGTGATTCCCGGCCGCTCGTTGACGCTGCCGACCCGCGCCACCCAGCCGGCGCTCACCACGTTCGGCTGGTCGGGACGCGGCACGAGCAGGAACTGCATGCCGTTGGGCAGCGTGAACTCCTCGACGGCGACCTGCTGGGCCGAGGCCATGGTCGACATCGCGGCCAGCAGCAGGCACGCGACCAGTCGCCCGGCGGCGGGGGAGATGATGTGCATGAGAGCGAGGGTTTCCCTGGGGGCCGACGTTATACCCGAACCGCCCCGCGGTGATCGTGCAGCGGTCCGGCGTCGCGACCGTCGCCACGTGTCCGCGCGCGGCGACGGCCCCGGGACGCGGGGAATCGATCGTGTCGGCGCCGTCGTCGGCCTTCGCGACGTATCGTCTGTCGGGGCCCACCGCCCGTTCCGGAGACGCCGTCATGGCTGCGATCGATCGCGCCGACCCGATCATCATGGGCCACATCCTCGTCGGCCATCGCCACCTGCACGACCTCGTCGCGGCGGCGCGGGCGGCCTTCGACGCCGCCGGGCCGGCCCGGCCCGCCGCCGTGCCGGACGTCCGGGGGCACCTCGTCACCCTCCGCGACCACCTGCATCAGCACTTCGTCCAGGAGGAGTCCGGCGGCCATCTCGAGGAGTCGCTGAGCCGCGTGCCCCGCCTCAACCGCGCCGTCAAGGCGGTGCTGGCGGAGCATCCCGGCCTGCTCGCGGAACTGGATGCCTTGATCCGCGGGCTGCCGCGGCACGATATTTCGCAGGCGTCGTGGGACGAGGCCAACCGCGACTTCGAGACGTTCGTCCGGCACCTGATGGCCCACGAAAGGAGCGAGAATGCCGTCGTGCAGGAAGGCTACAACGAGGATCTCGGGCTCACCGACTGAGGGTCCGCGTCGACGGGGCGTCTTTCCAGGGCCCGTGTGCCCATCCCTGATCCGGTGCGTTACCACGATCGGATTCGCTCGCGGAACGCGGAGCACGGCGGCCTGCGCCGTCGTCGCGTGCAGCGCGTTGGCGGTGGGAGGATTGCTGTCGGCCGCCCGGGCGGTGTCGGACGAGGCGACGAAGCCGGACCGCGTGGCCACGTTCATGCGGGCCAAGCTCGCGCACTCGCAGAACGTGCTCGAGGGCCTGTCGGTCGGTGATTTCAGCCTCATCGCGAAGGGTGCGCACGACCTGTCCCTGGCGAGCCAGGATTCCAACTGGCAGGTCCTGCAGACCGAGGATTACGTGCGGCAGAGCGCCGAGTTCCGACGGTCGTGCGACACGCTCCGCGCGGCCGCCGACGCCGAGAACCTCGACGCCGCGCTCGTCGCCTGGATGGACGTCACGATGAAGTGCGTGCGGTGCCATCGCTCGATGCGCGACGCCGACTGAGCCGGCCGGCAGCCGGGCCCGACGCCGCCGGTCCGGGCGGCCCTGAGGCTGCCCTCGTGCCGTCAGGCGAAGACGACCGTGCGGCCGCCGTGGAGAAACACCCGCTCCTCGAGCACGAGCCGCACCGCCCGCGCGAGCACGAACTTCTCCACGTCGCGGCCCGCCTGGGCCATCCGCTCCGGCGTGTAGGTGTGGTCCACGCCGATGACGTCCTGGGCGATGATCGGACCGGCGTCGAGCTCGGCCGTGACGAAGTGTGCGGTGGCGCCGATGAGCTTCACGCCTCGCGCGAAGGCCTGCCGGTAGGGGCTCGCCCCGGCGAACGCGGGCAGGAACGAGTGGTGGATGTTCACGATCCGGTCGGAACGCCGGCCGACGAAGGCGGGGGAGAGCACCCGCATGTAGCGTGCGAGCACGAGGTAGGCCGGGGCGTACGGATCGATCACGGCCTCGAGCGCGGCCTCGTGCGCCTCCCGCGGGGCGTCGTCGCGCACGGGGACGTGGTGGAACGGCACGGAAAACCGGGCCACGAGCTCACCGAGCGCGTCATGGTTCGACACCACGGCCACGATGCGGCCGGGCAGCTCACCCACCGCGTCGAGCAGGAGCAGTTCGCCCAGGCAGTGCGGCTCGCGGCTGGCGAGCACGACGAGCGGCCGGCGTTCCTCACGGCTGACGCGCACGCGGGCCGCCCGGGGCAGCACGGCCGCCAGCGATTCCCGCAGATCGGCGGCCAGGGTGGTCGCGTCCGGCGTCGTCGCGGCGACCTCCGCCCGAAAGAAGAAGTGCCGGGCGAGCGGATCGACGAACTCGTGGTTCGACTCGATGTTGAGACGGGCGCGCTCGAGCACGCCGGTGATCCGGTGGATGAGGCCCACCTCGTCGGGACAGTCGACCAGGACGATTTCACGCACGTGGCTCAGCCCCAGGGCCTCGAGGCGACGCTCGGTCGCTCGGCCCTCACGGGCTCCGCCGGCACCCAGGCGAGGACGACGTCATCCACCGTGACGCCGGACTTCAGCGCGGGAATCTCGAGGGGCTCGAGCACGATCCGCTCCGGCTGGGACTCGAGCCGGAGCTGTTCGAGTTCCGCCTCCACCTCCTCCTCCAGGAGCCGTCGCTTCTCCTCGAGCGACGTGAGGCTCTCCTCGGCATGTGCGACGTCGGCCTGCTGCCGGGCCGCGCGGCTCGCGGTTCGCATCGAGGTGGCCGCCTTGCCGATCGTCGTGGACGAGAGCCGCCGCCGGCCGAGCAGGGCGCCCAGCACGGCGGAGCCGATCGACACGTAGGTCTGCACCGACTGGCTCTTCGCCTCGGCCTTCTCCTTCTCGACGCGTTGCCTCGCCCGCTCGATCCGGTCGGAGAGTCCGGCCAGCTTCGTGGCGTGCCGCGCCCGCACCTTCTCGAGTTCGGCATCACGCCACTCGCGCACGCGATGGGCGATCCGCGCGCGGAACGCCCCCTCCGTCTCGCCCGGTTCGGAGATGGCCTCGATCGCAGGGGCCCGCCAGGCGGACAGCCGCGCGGTGCGGCCCAGCCAGCCCTTGAGGGACGCCCCGAGCGACGCGTAGCCGCGCGGCCCGGACAAGGCCGCCGGCACCGACGCGAACGTCCCGGCGCGGGGCGCCAGTTCGATCTCCGGAGGAGCCGCGAGCTCGTCTCCCGCCTCCCACGCCGATTCGCCGAGGGTGTCACCGGCGGGTGCGATGCGGATCACGTCGCGATCGACGTCGATCCGTGGGCTGCGCGTCGCATAGCGGACACGGGCCCGCGCGAGGATGGCAGGCTCGTAGTGCACGAGCTCGTCGGGCGCGAGCGGTGCCCGTGGCGCGAGGAAGACCTCCTTCACCGCCGGGGGCAGGATCGGTCGTGGTCCACCCCGCGTCGGGCCACCGGCCGACGCAGCCGGGGACGGCCGGGCGGCGGAGACCGGCTGTCCGTCCGCGACGCCGGATGCCGTCGCCGACAGCCGCCGGATCTCCTCGCGGAGGAGCGGACCGCGCAGGTAGGCCATCGTCCAGCGCGATTGGAAGAGCGTCTCCTCGTCGCCGTGGACCGAGTGCATGAGAAACCGCCTCTGCCCCAGGCCCGAGAGGAGCCGATCGAGCCGGCTGCGGTCGAACGATCCCCCCGCACTCGCCGCCGCCCCCTCGAGTCCGTCGAGCACCCGCGCCTTGTCGCGGGCGGTCTGGAGCCGGCCGAGGAACCAGAGGCCCGCGTTGGACAGGCCCTTGTAGTCGAGATCGACCGGATTCTGCGTCGCCAGCACGACGCCCAGCCCGTAGGCACGCGCCTGCTTCATGAGCGTGAGGATCGGCGTCTTGCTCGGCGGATTCGCGGTCGGCGGCACGTAGCCGAACACCTCGTCCATCACGAAGAGGGCCTTGAGCGACGACGTGCCGCCCTGCGAGCGCATCCAGGCGACGGTCGCCCCGGCGAGCAGCGTGACGAAGGCCATGCGTTGCGGCTCGGCGAGGTGCGCGATCGACACGACCGCGACCCGCGGCTTGCCCGCCGGGGTCCAGAGAAGGCGCCCGACATCGAGTGGTTCGCCGTCGAGCCAGGCCTCGAACCCCGGTGCGGCGGCCACGGTGTTGAGCCGCGTGGCGAGCTGAAAGCGATCGCCTGCGGGGAAGAAGTTTTCGAGTTCGAGGAAGCCCACCCGCTCGATCGGCGGTGCGGGTAGCGCCCGCACGAGCGTGCCGAAGTCGACCCGCTGGCCGCTTTTCCAGAGCGCGTCGACGATCGCCGACAAAAGGACGTGCTCGCGGCTGGTGCCGGGATCGCCGTCGACACCGGCCAGCGCGAGGATGCCCGAGACCAGCGATTCGATCCGTTCGCGACGCACCTCCGGGTCGTCGCCGGCGACACCATCGGGCGGCTCCATGCTGCCGAGCATCGCGAGCGGCCTGCCGGCGCGGCTGCCGGGCGTGTAGATCGCCATGTCGGCGGCCGCGTGCAGTCGTCGAATACGGTCGGCCGACTGGCCGGAGGCGGCGAGCCCCTCGGCCCAGGTGCGCGCGGTGCGACGGGCGAGATCCTCGACCGTGATGCCCTCCCGCGAGGCCGCGTCCGCTTCGATCCACGGCAGGAAATCGGACGGATCGAGTGATGGAAACGAGAGCAGGAGGTTCGCGAGGTCGCCCTTCGGGTCGATGACGAGCGCCGGGATGCCGTCGAGCGCGGCCTCCTCGACCATGCCGACGAGCAGCCCCGTCTTGCCACTGCCGGTCATTCCGACGCAGACGGCGTGCGTCGTGAAGCGCCGGGCATCGACCAGCAGGGGCGCGGCGGTGACCTCGCCCGATCCCTCGTCGACCGCGCGGCCGAGGTAGAAGATTCCGAGACCCTCGATCGCGGCCTCCAGGTCGTGGCCCTGGCCCCCGCGGGATCGCGCTCCCGCCTCCTGTGTGCTCGCTCGCTTCATCGCTCGGCTCCGTCACCCACGTCCCGATTCGACGCCAGCGGCACGATTTGTGCAACCAGGTGCGAGCGGCCGCAGGCTGGACGGTCAGCGCCGGCGGCGGTCGCGGCATGCCGGGGTGCTCGCGAGCGTGAGCACGATCACCTCCTCTCCGGTCGTGGGACTGATGTCGTGATGCACGCTCACGGGGGCCGCGCCGGCAGCCTCCTCGACGAGCCGCACGAGGAGATGGCGACCCGCGACCACGAGGTGGCTTCGCAGCTGCTTGAGGAGCTCGGCCCCGCGGCCGTTGTCGCTCCCCTCGCCGCGGATCAGCTGCTGTTCCGCGGCCGTCAGCACCCCGTCGAGGTGGACGAAGAGCCGGTTCTCGACGAGATGCGCGTGGACCCGCCGCGGGCCGCGTCCGAGGAATTCCTGCTGGAAGCGGGCGACGGCGTCACAGACGGCCGCCTCGATTTCTCCCTGCGACTTCATGGCGACTCCACCGGTTCGTTGTCCTGGACGCCAGCGCCCGCCCGTACGGCACGGCCGGTGTGCGACACGCCATACCCCCCTATGGGAGGGATCTTGATTTGGTTTCGGCATCCCGTCGATTCGGCATCACGCGCCGTCGCATGGTTCCGGTTGCGCGGCCTGGGCGTGCCTCGTCTCCGCGCGAGCGGAAGTGTCCGGGCATCTCACGGATGGTCGGGTCGGGCCTCCCGGCACGGATCGTGCCAGGGCGGCGTCGCGGAGTGGATTCCAGCGTGGCTCGGCTCCACCATCTCGCGACGGCGTGCGTGGCGGGCGCGAGGCCCGCTGCAGCACGTCGTCCGCGCGGCGTGACGCGGCGCGGTCGGCACACGCGGTGACCATGTCGGGCGACGAACCGCCCGTCGGAACGGTCATCGCCTGCAGGGACGCGGGGGAGCATGGAACGGCTCGGATGGCGGCGCACCGCCGGCAGGATTCGCCCTCGTACGCAATCGAGGCTGGTCGGGCCCGAGTGGCTCGAGCGCCGGGTGCAGTGCGCGCCCGTCGTCGCGGACGAGGCTGCCGTGCTGCCGTCGGCCGTGCCGACCGATCCGCTGTTCGGCGAGCAGTGGGGTCTCGCGAACAGCGGCCAGCACGGAGGCACGCCCCTGGTCGACGTCAACGCGGTCGCGGCGTGGGACGTGACGACGGGATCGCGTTCCG
>DNLZ01000003.1:24568-25490 GCA_003488325.1 Planctomycetaceae bacterium | reverse complement strand
GAGATCGCCGGCAACGGCATCGACGATGACGCCAACGGCTTCGTCGACGACGTGCACGGTTGGGATTTCGTCGACGGGGACGCCGTGCCACAGGACGGGTTCGGCCACGGGACGCACGTCGCCGGGATCATCGGCGCGGTCGGCAACAACCTGCAAGGCGTCACCGGCGTGGCGTGGGAGGTGTCGCTGATGATCCTGCGGGTGCAGGACGATCGCGGTGCCGGCTCGACGGCGGCGGTCCTGGCGGCGCTCGACTACGCGACGCGCATGCGGCGCGATCACGGCGTCTCCATCGTGGCGACCAACAACAGCTGGGATGCCCCGGCGGGCTACTCGGGCGTGATGGAATCACGAATCCGGGCCCTCGGTGAGGCGGGGATCATGTTCGTCTCCGCGGCGGGCAATCAGGGAAGCGACGTCGAGACGACGCCGCGGTATCCGGGCGGCTACGACCTCGCCAACGTCATCAACGTCGCGGCGGCATCTCCGGGCGGCGATCTGGCACGACTCTCCAACTGGGGCTCGACCCGGGTCGATCTCGCGGCCCCCGGCACGCTCGTCGTCTCGACGTGGCCAGGGGGAGGGACGGGCACGCTGTCGGGCACGTCGATGGCGGCACCCCACGTCAGCGGGGCGATCGCGCTCCTTGCCACCGCCCGTCCGGGAATGACGGTCGACGCGATGCGGGCTGCGCTGCTCGGCTCGACGCGGCCGATCGCCTCGCATGCGGGCCGCACCGCCACCGGCGGCATGCTCGATGTTCGCGGGGCGCTGGCGGCCGTCGGTGCCGGACCGCCTTGGACGCGCGGAGAGCCGGACGCCGGCGCCGCGACCGGCTCGGTTCCCGGGGCTTCGAGCGCCGTGGCTCAGACTCCCGGTCTGCCCCTGGCGGATGCCTTGGCCGCGGATCGCCTCGCCCTCG
>DNLZ01000003.1:16922-24265 GCA_003488325.1 Planctomycetaceae bacterium | reverse complement strand
CCCTCGACGGCGACGGATGGCGAGCGGTGTCCGGTCGGATCGGTGTCGTCGCAGGCGGCGCCGTGTCCGGCGTGCGCGGCGTATCGCTCGTGCTCAGGGACGATGTCAGGGTCGCGGATGTCGGGGTCAGCATCACGTTCGTGCTCGCAGGTGGCGGAAGCGTCGGCGTGGTGGCCCGCTCCGACGCGGAGGCACGCACGCTCTACCGAGCGCGTGTCGTGCGCACGGTGCTCGGGCCACGAGCCCAGATCCACAGGCGGGTCGACGGCCGCTGGACGCTGCTCGCGACCGGTCGGGCGCCGTGGCATGGAACGCTGCGATTCGACGTCGTCGGCAGCGAGCAAAGGCTGGCGATCGACGGACGCATCGTCGCACGATCGCAGGACACCGCCATTTTCTCGGCCGGGAGCCTCGGTCTCGAGATGCTTGGCAGGCGCAGTCGCGCCGGCGAATTCCGAGCAGCGTAACAGTCCGTCGCTCCAAAACGCCTACACCGCGCATCTTTCTTGCGTTGCCCAGATTCGCAAAATAGAATCCCGCGACCCTGAGAGCAGAGGCCGTGCGCAGGCACGTGTCGAGGCGACGGGGTGCGGTGGCCTGAGGCCGCCGATGTCGTCAGCGATGACGACGGACGGAAGACGAGTCGAGGGGCAACCCGGTCGCGTGCCGGGGGGTCCGTCGCAGCGTAAGCCGGCGTGAAAGCGTTCCCGCACAGGGAGCCCTTTTCCGCCGGCTTTTTTCGTTTGTGCCGGATCTGTTCGCCGCCCAGGACCGCGTGATCCCCGACGCCATGACAGCCCACTCCACCGCCCGACTCGCCCGCCAGGTGGCCCATGCCGCCGCCTCCTTCGAGCATCGCCTGCTCGGGCGCAGCCCCGGCAGCATCACCGTCGCCACGGCCGCCGGCTGCCTCACCGTGTGCATCCACGAGCCACTCGCCTCGGTCGAACGGAGGCTCGCCCACGATGGCGAGGGCGCGGCTCGGGTGCGCAGCCTCCATCGGGGCCTGTTCGACGACGCCCTCGACGCGCTCGTGGTCGAGGTGCGGAGGCGGACCGGCGTGACGCTGTGCGGCGCGATCGCGCACGTCGACACGACCACGGGCAGCATCGTGAAGACGCTCACGACCGGTCCGCACGTCGATCTCTTCCTCCTCGGCCCGGGCCTGCCGAGCCTCGGCGTGCCGATCGATGCGCACGTGCGGGCCGCCGACGTGACCTGCCGCCGGTGCGGACGAAGCGCGAGTGTCCCGCGCGGCGACGCACCCCACACGACCAATGGATTCCCGGCGTCGGGCGGCATCGGAGCCGTCCGCGTCCGAGCTCAGTCGGAGGGAACCGCCACCCATGACGAGGATGAACCATGTTGGTCCTGACCAGGAAGAATCGTGAGAGCGTCGTGATCGCGGGCCCGGACGAGACGCAGGTCGTGCTCGAGATCACGATCCTCGAGATCGAAGGCGGCCGGGTGCGGCTCGGGTTCCAGGCCGACACGCGGATGCCGATCCACCGGCGCGAGGTCTGGGATCGCATCTGCAACGGGAACGGGAACGGCAACGGCCAGGCCCACCGGTCGCAGGTCGCCCCTGCCAGGGCGATCGCGGCGGCGACGGATCAAGCGCAACGGCCCGAGGCGTGAGCATGAAGTCGCAGGGGGAGATCGAGGCGGCTGTGTGCGATGGGATCTCGCGTTTCCAGCAGGAGTTCATCGGCCGCGGGCCGCGCGATATCCACGTGCACCTCATCGGGAATCTGCTGCTGGTGCGCCTGCAGGGGGTCCTCACGCCGGCCGAACGCCAGCTCATCGCACCGCGTTCCAATGGCGCCGCCGACGGGGCCACCGGCGACGGGCACGGCACCGGCGACGGCAACGGCAATGGACGGGCTCTGCTCAAGCAGGTCCGGTCGCACATGGTGGCCACGGGAAGGCCGCGGCTGGAGGAGGTGGTGCAGGGCGCCACGGGTGCGAGACTCGTGAGCGTGCACCACGACATCTCGACGGTGACCGGCGAGGAGGTGATCGTGTTTTCCCTCGACGCGAGCCCCACCTGCCGCCCCCCGCGACGAAAGGTGTGATCCGCCGAGTCCGTGGCCGCGGCAGAGGCCATGCTGGCCGCGACGCGGCGTGCTGGTAGCATCGGATCGGGGAGTCCGCAGTTCTCCGAGGGTGCGCCGCATCGTGGCATCGCCGAGCCGTTCCTCCGCCCGCGGGGTCGTCGTGCTGCTGGTGGATGATCAGCCGATCATCGGAGAGGCCGTCCGGCGCATGCTGGCGACCGAGGAGGGCATGACGCTCCACATCTGTGCCGACGCCGCCCGCGCCCTCGAAACCGCGGTCGCCACGCCTCCGCACGTGATCCTGCAGGATCTCGTGATGCCCCGGATCGACGGGCTGGATCTCGTGCGTCGCTACCGCGCGGACGAGCGGCTGCGCGACGTCCCGGTGATCGTCCTGTCCGCACGCGATGAACCGGCGGTGAAGGCCGACGCCTTCGCCGCCGGGGCGAATGACTACGTCGTCAAGCTGCCCGACCGGCTGGAACTCGTGGCACGGCTGCGCTACCACGCCCGCGGGTACATGGCGCTGCTCGAGCGGAACGAAGCCTTCGCCGCCCTGCAGACGAGCCAGCAGATGCTCGCGGACGACATCGCCTCGGCCGCCCGGTACGTGAGGTCGCTCCTGCCGGAGCCGCTCCGCGACGGGCCTGTGAGGGCCGACTGGCGGTTCATCCCGTCGGCGATGCTCGGGGGTGACGCCTTCGGCTACCACGCCATCGACGAGCACTCATTCGCGATCTACCTGCTCGACGTCTGCGGCCACGGCGTCGGGGCGGCGCTCCTGTCGGTCTCCGCGCTCAACGCCATCCGCAGCAGTGCCCTGCCGCACACCGACTTCCGCGATCCAGGCAGCGTGCTTGCCGGCCTGAACGCCGCGTTCCCGATGGAACGGCACAACGACATGTTCTTCACGGCGTGGTACGGCGTGTACCACGCGCCCTCCCGGCGACTCTCGTGGTCGGGCGGAGGCCATCCGCCGGCCCTGCTCCTCGATGGCACCGCCCGGCGGCCGCACCTGCTCGAGTCCGAGGGCCCCCTCGTCGGGGCGATCGACACCGTCGAGTACTCCTCGCGTTCGCGGGACGTTCCGCCGGATTCTCGGCTCGTGCTCTACAGCGACGGAGCCTACGAGATTCCGCTCCCGAACGGCTCGATGTGGGGCATCGAGGGACTGGTGGATGTGGTCTCCCGGACCGTGCAGGCCGGGGACGACGCCCTCGAGGCGATCGTGGCGGGGGCGCGGCTGGCGACGGGGCACGAGGACTTCGCGGACGACATGTCGGTGGTCGACGTCTGCTTCCGCTGACCGGTCGGTGGCCACGGCCTCCGGGCCGAGGCCGCCCATCGGCGAAGCGGGCGAATCCGCGGGGCAATGGGGCTGAATCAGCGGTCGCGGTCGGCTTGCATGTGCGGCCCCGATCCGTACACTTGGACGGTTCGCGGCAGCGTCCGGCCGCTAGCGTAGCTCAATTGGCAGAGCAGCTGATTTGTAATCAGCAGGTTGCGGGTTCGATTCCCGCCGCTAGCTCAGCAGGAGGTTCCGGCGGGAGATCACGGTGGAGTCGTCGGTCGTCGGAGCGGCATTCGCCTCGCGCCAGGTGGTGTGGGGAGAATGGGCGGGCCGGTCCCATCCCCTCGGTCGACCGGCGAATCATCCGGCGGGTCTGGTTGGGGCTGGCAACCGATCGTCCGTGTCGATGCGCGTCGCATCGACTCGGGTCGGTTCGTCCGGTCGTGCTGTCCCGGTTTGACGCCGTTGGCTCGGTGCCGAGGTGTTCGATCCCCGCGAGAGCGCGAGTTGCGTGATGTCACCTGTGAGGGGAGTTTCCCGAGCGGTCAAAGGGGTCAGACTGTAAATCTGATGGCATTGCCTTCGCAGGTTCGAATCCTGCACTCCCCAGTCGTATCCCGGGTGTCCGCCCCCCGCGGGTGTAGCTCAATGGTAGAGCAATAGCCTTCCAAGCTAAAGACGAGGGTTCGATTCCCTTCACCCGCTCTTCGGCATCGTGCCCACAGCACCCGAGCGAAGACCTCATGCAGCCGCCCATCTTCCGTTCATGTCCCGTCCCAGTGCCGTCGTCCGCCCGCGTTCCCACGACCCCGCCCGACCCCGTTTCACGACACGCCACAGTTGAGGTGCCCTTCCCGTTACGATCCCTGCTGCTGTAGCTCAGTTGGTAGAGCGCGTCCTTGGTAAGGACGAGGTCATGGGTTCAAGTCCCATCAGCAGCTCTTCCATGGCGGCAGCGGTTCCGCGGCTGGCGGCCCCGGTCGTTTCCGGATATCCCGTTCGTTTTCCCGTCTGATTCGACTTCCGATTCCTTCACCACTTTCGAGGAGAAAGCAGGAGCAAGATGGCAAAGGACACGTTCACGCGGACCAAGCCGCACGTCAACGTCGGCACGATCGGTCACATCGACCATGGCAAGACGACGCTGACCGGAGCCCTGGTGGCCGTTCAGGCCGCGAAGAATCTCGCGGTTGCGAAGAGCTATGCGGACATCGCCAAGGGCGGAACGGTCCGTGACGAGACGAAGACGGTCACCATCGCGGTGAGCCATGTGGAGTACGAGACGGACAAGCGTCACTACGCCCACATCGACTGCCCGGGTCACGCCGACTTCATCAAGAACATGATCACCGGTGCTGCCCAGATGGACGGCGCGATCCTGGTGGTCAGCGCGGCCGACGGCCCGATGCCGCAGACGCGGGAGCACATCCTCCTGGCCAAGCAGGTCGGTGTGCCGGCGCTCGTGGTCTTCCTCAACAAGGTGGATCTCGTCGACGATCCCGAGCTGCTCGACCTCGTCGAGATGGAGATTCGGGAACTGCTCACGAAGTACGGGTTTCCCGGCGACGACGTGCCGATCATCCGTGGTGCCGGCAAGCCGGCCTATGACAAGCCGGCGGATCCGGTGGCGAGCAAGTGCATCGGCGATCTGCTCGACGCGATCGACTCCTACATCCCCGAGCCGGTGCGCGAGCTCGACAAGCCGTTCCTGATGGCGATCGAGGACGTGTTCTCGATCGAAGGCCGTGGCACGGTCGCCACCGGCCGCATCGAGCGCGGTCAGGTCAAGGTCGGCGACGAGGTCGAGATCATCGGCCTCAAGGAAAAGGCCGAGAAGACCACCGTCACGGGCGTGGAGATGTTCAAGAAGGTGCTCGACAGCGGACAGGCGGGCGACAACGTCGGCTGTCTGCTCCGCGGCGTCGCCCGTGAGGGCATCGAGCGCGGCCAGGTGCTGGCGAAGCCGGGCTCGATCAAGCCCCACAAGAAGTTCGAGTGCGAGGTGTACGTGCTGTCGAAGGAGGAAGGAGGCCGTCACACGCCCTTCTTCGCCGGATACCGGCCGCAGTTCTACTTCCGCACGACCGACGTCACGGGCTCGACGAAGCTGCTCGGCGGCGTGGAGATGGTCTCCCCCGGCGACAACGTGAAGATGGAAGTGGAACTGATGGTGCCGATCGCCATGGACGACGGCGTGCGGTTCGCGATCCGTGAGGGAGGCAAGACCGTGGGGTCGGGCGTCGTCACGAAGATTCTCGACTGAGTCGCGGTTCGCTCGGGCGGTTGTGTGTCGGGTTCCGAGTCCGTGGCCGGCGTCGCCTGTGGCGCCCGGCCGCGGGTCGGGGCCTCTGGTGGCCGGTGGCACTGAGGGCGGGAGGCGGTCGGGCGGAGCGTTTCCGTCCGACTGAAGCACTTCAAAACAGGCTGCGACAGTCCTTGAAAGGGGCTTCGATCGAGTTCGATCGAGACGAATCCGGAAACAGGGGCGTAGCTCAACTGGCAGAGCGCTGGTCTCCAAAACCAGAGGTTGCGAGTTCGATCCCCGCCGCCCCTGCAGGCGTCCGCCACGGCGTATCGGTCGCGCCGTGGCGGCCACGGCGCGGGTCCGTGCGGTGGTGTGCGGTGGATGGAGTGGAGGGTGCGGTGAGACGGATCCGAGCGGAGCGAAGGAGCGCGTGATGGCTGGAATCCAGCAGAGCCGTGCGGGGGGCGGGACATTCTGGGGAGAGCTCCTCAGTGCGTCGCTCTACAAGCGGAATCAGGGCAGGGTGGCGAGGCAGGTGACGTTCGCGGCGCTCGCGTTGGTCATCGGCCTCGGCGTCTGGCGGCTGGCCCAGTTGCTGCCGCTCTGGATCGCCGGTGGAGCCGGGACGATGTCGGCGGACGGCGCGCTCGGCGACCTCGGCGTGGTCCGCTTCCTCGTGCCGGGTCTCTTCCTCGCGGCCGGACTGTGGTTCTGTTTCCGGCTCGTGAACATGCCGCGGTTCGCCGACTTCCTGATTTCGGTCGAGGCCGAGATGGCGAAGGTGTCGTGGCCATCGGGAACGGAGGTCGTCCGCAGCTCCATCGTCATCATTTTCCTCATGTTCGCGCTCGCGGCGATCCTCGCCATGTACGATCTCTTCTGGCGGTTCGTCCTTCAGTACGTGCTGCGCATCGTCTGACGACCGGTCGTTCCCACCGAGAACCCTTTACGCATCGAGACCCGTGATGAGTGCCAGCCACGACACACAGCCCGACGTGCAGGACGATCTGACAGGCGGCGCACACGGCGGTGCCGCGACGGGCGGGCATCCTGCGGACGCACCGGGCGGCGCGCCGGCCAGCTCTGCGGGGCCCGATGCCATGTCCGACGACGAGGAGGACGATGGAACGCCCGCCGTCCTCGAGGATCCGTTCGCGGGTGGAGAGGACGCCCAGCCCGTCGAGATGGCGGTGGATGCCGAGGGGGAGGCGCCGGTCGGCGACAAGCAGTGGTACATCCTCAAGGTGCAGAGCAACCGCGAGGATTCGATCCGGGAGACGCTCCTCCGCCGCATCTCGCTGGCGGGCCTCGGCCGGTTCTTCGGCGAGGTGATCGTGCCGAAGGAGCAGGTCACCGAGTTCAAAAGTGGCAAAAAACGCGTCGTTTCTCGCAAGCTCTATCCGGGATACATCCTGGTGAACATGATCTTGAACGACGAGACCTGGTATCTCGTGCGGGAAACGGGCGGGATCGGTGACTTCACCGGGTCCGCCGGTCGGCCGAGCCCGATGCTGCCGGCGGACGTGGCGAAGCTCCTGCACAAGGACGAGGAGACGGCGGCCGAGGCGCCGCGGCTCAAGATCAACTTCAAGAAGGGCGACCGCGTGAAGATCAACGAGGGCACCTTCGAGAACTTCGAGGGCGAGGTCGAGCAGATTGACGAGGCCAACGGACGGGTGACCGTGATGCTCAGCATCTTCGGCCGTTCGACGCCCGTGGACATCGAGTACTGGCAGATCGAGGCGGTCTA
>DNLZ01000003.1:0-16566 GCA_003488325.1 Planctomycetaceae bacterium | reverse complement strand
CGATCGAGGCGATGAGATCGGTGTGGCGACGCCCGTCGCCGGACGCAAGGCTCGGGAACATCGGTGGTGCATCATGGCGAAGCAGATGGTCGGTCAGGCGAAGTTTCAGGTCCCGGGCGGGCAGGCGACTCCCGCGCCCCCGGTGGGCACCTCGCTCGGCCGCTTCGGGATCAACCTCGGCCAGTTCGTGCAGCAGTTCAACGAACGGACCCGCGAGGCCGCGGGCATGCCCATTCCCGTCGTGGTCACGGTCTACAACGACCGGTCGTTCGAGTTCTTCACGAAGAGTCCGCCGGCGGCCGCGCTCCTGAAGAAGGCGGCCGGACTGGCGAAGGGTTCGGGCGTGCCGAACCGTGACAAGGTCGGGAAGGTGACCCTCGCGCAGGTCGACGAGATCGTGCGACTCAAGGGTTCTGACCTCAATGCGCGTGATGCCGCACACGCCCGCCGCATGATCGAGGGCACCGCCCGCAGCATGGGCATCACCGTCGAAGGCTGATCCGCACCGCACGACCACCGCTTCCGAAATCCTCCCACCGCACCTCCGACCCCCGACGCGAGCCATGACCCTCACCGCCAAGACGCTCACCGCCAAGACCAAGCGCATGCGTGCGGCCGTCGCCGCCCTGCCGAAGACGGAAGCCCCCCTGCCCGTGCCCGAGGCGGTGGAGGTGCTGAAGCGATTTCCGGCCCCACGCTTCGACCAGACGGTGGAGATCCACATCCGGCTCGGAATCGACCCGAAGCAGGCGGACCAGATCGTTCGCGGCTCACTCGTCCTGCCTCATGGCATCGGCAAGGCGAAGCGCGTGGTCGTGTTCGCGAAGGGCAATCTTGCCGACGAGGCCAAGTCGGCCGGTGCGGAGGTCGTGGGCGGAGACGATCTCGCCAAACGGATCAAGGAAGGCTGGATCGACTTCGATGTCTGCATCGCGGCCCCCGACATGATGGGCCTGGTCGGGCCCCTCGGGAAGGTGCTCGGCCCCCGGGGCCTCATGCCGAGTCCCCGCGCGGGCACGGTCACGGCCGACATCGCGAAGACCGTCGCGGAATACAAGGCGGGCAAGGTGGAGTTTCGCAACGACCCCACGGGGATCATTCATGCCGTCGTGGGCAAGGCGAGCTTCGACGCCGCCAAGCTCGTCGACAACATCCGCGCCTTCATCGATCACATCCAGTCGCTGCAGCCCGCGAGTGTCCGCGGGCAGTACGTGAAGAGCATCTCCATCTGCGGCACGATGACGCCTGGCGTCGCCGTCGCCGGCTGACCTCCATCCCCGGTTCGCCTGCGTGGCGACTTGAGAGACCATGAGCAAGCCCGTCAAAAACATGCTGATCGACGACCTTCGTACGCGTCTGCGCGGCGTGGAGGAGGTGATCGTCGTCAGCCTCGGCCGGCTCGACGCACAGAAGACGACGGCCCTGCGGCAGACGCTGCGGAAGAAAAGGATCCAGCTGCAGCTCGTGAAGAACAGCCTCGCGCGGATCGCGACCGCCGACACGCCCTTGGCGCCCGCCTTCGCGTCGGGTGAGGGGATGCTGGCTGTCGCCTGGGGCGGCGAGGATGTGGTCGATCTCGCCAAGGAGCTCGATCGGATCACGGGCCTCAAGGACTTCGAGGGCTTCGAGTGCCGGGGTGGCGCGCTCGATGGGTCGCGGCTCGGTCCGGATGACGTCAAGCTGGTGGCGAAGTGGCCAAGCCGGGCGGAGCAGCTGTCGCTCCTGTCGGGCCAAATTTCGTCGCTGGCGGGCATCCTTGCCGGTCAGATCACGTCGGCCGGCGGCACCCTCGCCGGGCAGGTGAAGAGCCGGATCGAGGATCTGGAAAAAGGCGAAGGGGCCGAGGTCACGACGGCGCCCTGACGCCACCGCCACCCGTTCACGAAAAATTCACCCCGGGGCTTCACTCGAGCGCCGGGCATGGTACCTTCATCGATTCCCCGTCACGCACCGAAAGGATCAGAAGCGATGGCTACGGCTGAAGCGGTCCGCGAGTTCTCCGCCGAGACGAAGGCGCTCGGCGACAAAATCGTCGGCCTCACCCTGAAGGCGGCAAAGGAATTGTCGGACTATCTCGACGAGGTGCATGGCATCAAGCCGGCTGCCGGTGGCGCCGTCATGATGGCAGCGCCCGCTGGCGCCGCGGCCGGGGGTGGCGGTGGTGCCGAGGCGCCGGCCGAGAAGACGGAGTTCGACGTCGTGCTGGAGAGCTTCGGCGACAACAAGATCGGCGTCATCAAGGTGGTTCGGGCCGCGACCGGGCTGGGTCTGAAGGAAGCGAAGGACCTGGTCGAGGGATGCCCTGCGAAGGTCAAGGAGGGTATCTCCAAGGCCGACGCGGAGAAGCTGAAGAAGGAACTGGAGGAGTCGAAGGCGACGGTTTCGATCAAGTAGTCGCCAATTCAGCCCGGACTGGGTCAGTCCGGGCTGGTTCAGGCGGGACTTGGTCAAACTGGATAGGGGCTGGTTGGTACTTTTCGTTTGGAACGGTATAGTATTTGCCGTGTCCAGCGCAACCGGTTCCCTGCCCTCGGCTCTTCGGTCGCCCGGCCCTCGGGTCGACCGGTTTCTTCCGTCGATTGCGCTCCCCTGTTCGATGGCTCTCGTGAACTGCGCTCTTCGTTTCGGCGGTCGTCGCGGCTGCCAGCGAGCCGGTGTCGTTCAGTGGCCCCTTCTCGCACCGTCCATGTCCATCGTTCGCTGACCTCGTCGCTCGCTGAGGAGTTTCCTGCCTATGGCAACCAGCGCCGTCCGCCGCCTGCAGCCCTCGGAGATCCGGCACTTCGGGAGTCGGCGCGTCAGTCAGTCCATTCCCGATCTGACCGAGATCCAGACTCGATTTTACGACGCCTTCCTGCAGTACGACGTGCCGGCTGCGAAGCGGAAGGATCAGGGGATCGAAGGAGTGCTGCGGGAAATTTTTCCCGTCGAGAGCTACGACAAGACGGTCAAGCTCGAGTACCTCAGCTACCGGCTCGGCAAGCCCCGGTACGACCCGGATGAGTGTCGCCAGCTGCGGCTCACCTATGGCCGGCCCCTGCACGTGAGGCTGCGGCTGACCCGCGAGCAGCCGATGGAGGAGGAGGTCTTTCTCGGCGACATCCCGATCATGCTCGGCGGCGGCGAGTTCATCATCAACGGCGCCGAACGCGTCGTCGTGAGCCAGTTGCATCGTTCGCCCGGCATCGACTTCGTCGCCGACACCGAATCGGTGGATCGCAAGACCTACAACTGCCGGATCATTCCCGAGCGCGGCAGCTGGATCGAGCTGAACGTGTCGAAGAAGGACACGCTCCAGGTGCGGATCGACCAGAGCGGCAAGTTTTCGGCGCTCACGCTCCTGCGGGCGATGGACCCGAAGTATGCGAGCGACGCCGAGCTGCTGAAATTGTTCTACAAGACGGCGGTCGAGAAGGTCGTCGGCGGCCGCAGTGTCGCGAAGCTCGAAGGCAAGATCGCGGTCGACGACATCGTCTACCCCCGTGGCAGTGAGCGGGCGGGCGAGATCATCGTGGATGCCGGCGCGACCATCTCGCACGATCAGGCCGAGCTCATCGTCACGAGCGGCCTGAAGACCGTGGAGGTGATGAACGAGCAGAAACTGCCGCTCATCGTCAACAGCCTCCGCGAGGATGCCGACGAGTCGAAACGGCGGACGGGGGTCGCGCCGAGCCACGAGGATGCCCTCGTGAGGATCTACCAGCGGCTGCGCCCGGGCAATCCGCCCGCGCTCGACAAGGCGCGAGCGCTGTTTGACGAGAAGTTCAACGATCCCAATCGGTACCGGCTCGGCCGGGTCGGCCGGTTCCGCATCAATCGCAAGCTCGGACTCAAGGTCTCCGAGACGGAGATGACGCTCCGGGCGGAGGACCTGATCGCCGCGATCAAGTACATGCTCGAGCTCAGCGACGGAGGCGGGCAGGTCGAGGTCGACGACATCGACCACCTCGGCAATCGTCGGCTGCGCACCATCGACGAGCTGGCGAGTGACGAACTGCGGAAGGGCTTTCTCAAGCTCCGCCGCACCGTGCAGGAGCGCATGAGCCTCAAGGACGTCACGGAGATGTCGCCGCGGACGCTCATCAACCCCAAGAGCATCTCCGCGGCGATCGAGTACTTCTTCGGGCGCGGCGAACTGTCCCAGGTCGTGGACCAGACGAATCCGCTCTCGATGCTCACGCACGAGCGGCGGCTGTCGGCCCTCGGTCCGGGCGGCCTCAATCGCAAGCGGGCGGGCTTCGAGGTGCGCGACGTGCACATCTCGCACTACGGACGCATCTGCCCGATCGAGACGCCGGAAGGCACGAACATCGGCCTCATCTCGAGTCTCGCGATCTACTCGGGCGTGGACTCCTACGGTTTCCTCGTCACGCCGTACCGTCGCGTCGCGAAGGGCAAGCTGACGGACGACGTGGTCTGGCTGCGTGCCGACGAGGAGCACGAGGCGCACCTGGCTCCGGCCGATGCCACCGTGGTGGACGGCAGGCTGGTGGGCGAGACGATCATCGCCCGCTACCGCGGCGATTTCGTGCTCGTGCCGGCGGAGCAGGTGGAATACATCGACGTCGCTCCGAGCCAGATGGTGGGCGTGTCGGCGGGGCTCATCCCGTTCCTCGAGCACGACGACGCGAATCGCGCCCTCATGGGGTCCAACATGCAGCGGCAGGCCGTCCCGCTGCTCATCACGGAGCCGCCCATCGTCGCGACCGGCATGGAGCGGGACGTCGCGGTGAACTCGGGCCTGATCGTCCGCGCCGCGAGGAAGGGGACCGTGTCGTACGTCGATGCCGAGAGCATCGAGGTCACCGGTGCCGGCGGCGTCGACACGTATCCGCTCCGGAAGTACTCGGGACTCAACGAGCGGACCTGTCAGAACCAGAAGCCGATCGTGTCGCTCGGTCAGAAGGTGGAGAAGGGCGACGTGCTCGCGGACGGGGCGGCGACGTTTCGGGGTGAGCTGGCGCTGGGCCGCAACGTGCTCGTCGGCTTCATGTCGTGGGACGGCTTCAACTTCGAGGACGCGATCATCATCAGCGAGGAGCTGGTGCAGGACGACGTCTACACCTCGATCCACATCGAGGAGTACGACCTCGAAATCCGCGACACGAAGCTCGGACGCGAGGAGTTCACGCGGGACATCCCGAACGTGGGCGAGCGGGCACTGCACAACCTCGACGAGAGCGGCATCGTGCGGATCGGCACCTACGTGAGGCCGGGCGACATCCTCGTCGGCAAGGTGTCCCCCAAGAGCAAGACCGAGCTCACGCCCGAGGAGAAGCTGCTGCACGCGATCTTCGGCCGCGCCGGCGAGGACGTGAAGAACGATTCGCTCGAGGTGCCTTCGGGCGTCGAGGGCATCGTCATCGCGACCGAGAAGTTCTCGAGGCAGATGAGCCTCTCGGAGGACGAGCGTCGGGAGTTCCAGAAGCAGCTCAAGGAGGCGGAGAGTGCGGGGAACCTCCGGATCGCGGAGGCGTTCGGCGGCCTGGTCGCCGAAGTCGAGAAGGTGCTGCAGAAGCCGCTCCTCGCCGAGGACGGCAGCCGCCTGGTCCGCGACCTCGATCACAAGGTCGTGGCGGAGCGGGCTGCCGCGTTCAAGCCCGAGGAGATCGATATCCGTTCGCCCGAGCGGCGGGCTGCGGTGGACAAGCTCGTGAAGACGATGTGGCCCGCGGTCGAGGAGGCGATCGACGCGCGCGATCGGCGGCTCAACAGCATGAAGCGGGGGGACGAACTGCGTCCCGGCGTGCTTCAGATGGTGAAGGTCTACGTCGCGGCCAAGCGGGTGATCTCGGTCGGTGACAAGATGGCGGGGCGTCATGGCAACAAGGGCGTCATCGCGAAGATCCTGCCCAAGGAGGACATGCCGTTCCTGGCCGACGGCACCCCGGTGCAGATCCTGCTCAATCCGCTCGGCGTGCCGAGCCGGATGAACGTCGGGCAGATTCTCGAGACGCATCTCGGCTGGGCCGGGAAGGTGCTCGGATTTCAGGCGATCACCCCCGTCTTCGACGGCGCGAGCGAGGACGACATCAACCAGGTGCTGGCGGACGCGGGCCTGCCGAAGCACGGCAAGGCGCAGCTCTTCGACGGGCGGACGGGAGAGCCGCTCGAGCAGGAGACCACGGTGGGCTACATCTACATGCTGAAGCTGCACCATCTCGTCGACGACAAGGTGCATGCCCGCTCGACCGGTCCGTACTCCCTCATCACGCAGCAGCCGCTCGGCGGCAAGGCCCGGTTCGGCGGGCAGCGGTTCGGGGAGATGGAGGTCTGGGCGCTCGAGGCCTACGGGGCGGCGTACATCCTGCAGGAGCTGCTCACGGTGAAGAGCGACGACGTCGAAGGACGCACGAAGATCTACGAGAGCATGGTGAAGGGGGAGAACACGCTCGAGGCCGGCACTCCGGCCAGTTTCGACGTGCTCACCAACGAGATCCGCGGGCTCGCTCTCAACATGCAACTCGAAAAAAGGCGGATTTGAATTCGATGATGAGCGGGGCCCGCTCGGGGCGGCAGAAGTCCCGTCGCGTTGGCGGCGGCGCAATGCTCCTCGAGCGTCCGCCGACCCCGAGTTACCCGGTTTGACGATCGCATAACGGCAACGACTGAATCCAAGGAGACTCACGCGTGAGCATCGGCGAAGCCACCTACGATCGCGTCAACGACTACTCGGCGGTGAAGATCAGCCTCGCGCGACCGCACGACATCCGTAGCTGGTCGTTCGGCGAGGTGAAGAAGCCCGAGACGATCAACTACCGCACCTACCGTCCCGAGAAGGACGGCCTGATGTGCGAGAAGATCTTCGGACCGGAGAAGGACTGGGAGTGCTCCTGCGGCAAGTACCGCGGGATGAAGTACAAGGGCATGATCTGCGACCGCTGCGGCGTGAAGGTCACCCACAGCCGCGTGCGGCGGAAGCGGATGGGGCACATCGAGCTCGCCGCCCCCGTGGTGCACATCTGGTTCTTCAAGGCGATGCCGAGCCGCCTCGGCGCCCTGCTCGACATGAAGACGTCGAGCCTGGAGAAGGTCATCTACTTCCAGGATTACGTCGTCCTCGACCCGAAGGACACGCCCCTCAAGAAGCAGCAGCTGCTCACCGAGGAGGAGTTCCGCGAGGCCCGCGCGACCTATGGCGAAGGCAGCTTCGACGCGGAAATGGGGGCGGAGGCCGTCCGCAAGCTCCTGCTTTCGCTGGACCTCGTGCGGCTCTCGAAGGAGCTCCGTGAGGAGCTGGCCACCACCAACTCGAAGCAGAAGAAGAAGGATCTCGTCAACCGGCTGAAGATCGTCGAGGCGATCCGCGACAGCGAGAACAAGCCGGAGTGGATGGTGCTCGACGTCATCCCGGTGATCCCGCCCGATCTCCGGCCGCTCGTGATGCTCGACAGCGGCAATTTCGCCACGAGCGACCTGAACGACCTCTACCGCCGGATCATCAACCGCAACAACCGCCTCAAGAAGCTCGTCGACCTGAACGCCCCCGAGGTGATCATCCGCAACGAGAAGCGGATGCTCCAGCAGTCGGTCGACGCCCTCTTCGACAACAACCGCTGCAAGCGGCCGGTGCTGGCGTCGAGCAACCGCCCGCTCAAAAGCCTCACCGACATGATCAAGGGGAAGCAGGGCCGCTTCCGCGAGAACCTGCTCGGCAAGCGCGTCGACTATTCGGCCCGCAGCGTGATCGTGGTCGGCCCGACACTCCGGCTCCACCAGTGCGGCCTGCCGAAGAAGATCGCGCTCGAGCTCTATCAGCCGTTCATCATCCGACGGCTCAAGGAGCTCGGCCACGCCGACACGATCAAGAGCGCCAAGAAGATGCTCGAGCGCAAGGATGCCGAGGTCTGGGACATCCTCGAGGAGGTGATCCGCAACCACCCGGTGCTCCTGAACCGGGCGCCGACGCTCCATCGCATGGGCATCCAGGCCTTCGAGCCGGTGCTCGTCGAAGGCAATGCCATCAAGCTCCACCCGCTCGTCTGCAAGGGCTTCAACGCCGACTTCGACGGGGACCAGATGGCCGTGCACCTCCCCCTCTCCATCGAGGCGCAGGTCGAGGCCCACACGCTGATGCTGTCGACGAACAACATCTTCAGCCCCGCCAACGGCGCGCCGATCATCTCGCCGTCGCAGGATGTCGTGATGGGTTGCTACTACCTCACGATGTCGATGCCCGGACGGCCGGGCGAAGGGATGGTGTTCAAGAACTTCGCCGAAGTCGAGATCGCCCATGCCCTCGGCAAGGTGGAGACGCACGCGCAGATCCGGGTGAAGCTGTCCCCGCAGCGGCGGCTCAAGACGGACGTCGAGGCGCTGGCAAAGCCCGGCGCCGTCATCGAGACGACGGTCGGCCGTGTGCTGTTCAACTCGATCCTGCCCGACGGGATGCTCTTCTACAACATTCCGATGCGGTCGAGCGAGCTCGCGCGCGTGATCTCCGACTGCTACCAGACGCTCGGCCGGCGGCGGACGATCGACCTCCTCGACGACATGAACCGAGTCGGTTTCAGCTGGAGCACCCGCAGCGGTCTCTCCTTCGCGACGGACGATCTCATCACGCCGGTGAGCAAGTCGCGCATCATCGGTGACGCCGAGAAGGAGGTGCTGAAGATCCTCAAGCGGTACCAGAAGGGCGTCATCACCGACGGCGAGCGCTACAACTCGGTGCTCGACGCATGGACGCACGCCCGCGAGCAGATCACCAAGGAGATGATGGCCGAGCTGGAGCAGGACACCGACGCGCGGGAGTGCCGGCGGGCCGGGTACGTCAACCCGATCCACCTCATGGCCCATTCCGGCGCCCGTGGCGGCGTCGAGCAGATCCGCCAGCTCGCCGGCATGCGCGGCCTGATGGCGAAGCCTTCCGGAAAGATCATCGAGACGCCCATCAAGGCCAACTTCCGGGAGGGCCTGACGGTGCTCGAGTACTTCAGCTCCACGCACGGCGCCCGCAAGGGACTCGCCGACACGGCGCTCAAGACGGCCGACTCGGGGTACCTCACCCGCAAGCTCGCGGACGTCGCCCAGAACGTCGTCGTCACGATGCACGACTGCGGCACGACGCAGGGCATCATGAAGACGGTGATCTATCGTGGTGAGAAGGTCGAGGTGAGCCTTGCCGACAGCATTCGCGGACGGGTGAGCCGGGCGAACATCACCAATCCCATCACCGACGAGGTGATCGTCCACGAGGACGAGCTGATCACGCCCAAGGTGGCGCGTCAGATCGAGGAGCTCGGCCTCGAAAAGATCCAGGTGCGCAGCGCGCTCACGTGCGAGGCGCCGCTGGGGGTCTGCCGGCTCTGCTACGGCATGGATCTCTCGACCGGCTCGATGGTCGAGGAGGGCATGGCGGTGGGCATCATCGCGGCCCAGAGCATCGGGGAGCCCGGCACCCAGCTGACGATGCGGACCTTCCACATCGGCGGCGTGGGCCAGCGGGCGATCGAGGAGAGCGAGAGCAAGGCGAAGCGCGCGGGCACGGTGAAGTTCACGCGGCTGCGCACGGTGCAGAACGAGCAGGGGGAGCAGGTGGTGCTCGCCCGGAACGGCGAGATCGCGATCGTCGACGCCAAGGGACGCGAGCTCGACAAATTCGAGGTGCCCGCAGGCGCCATCCTCAAGGTTTCCGAGAACGACGAGGTCAAGCCCGGCACGCTGCTCGTGCAGTGGGATCCGCACTCCATCCCGATCCTTTCGGAGGTGTCGGGCAAGGTGCGGTATGAGGACGTCGTCGAGGGTGAGACGCTGCGGCTCGAGAAGGACCCCAGCGGACACATGCGCCGCATGGTCATGGAGCACAAGGGCGTCTATCACCCGCAGGTCGTCCTCGAGGACGACACCGGGAAAATCCTCGACTTCTACTACCTGCCGGAGAAGGCCTACATCGAGGTGGCCCCGGGTGAGGTGGTCGCCGCGGGTCACGTGCTGGCGAAGACTCCCCGCGAGGCGTCCGGCACCCAGGACATCACGGGAGGCCTGCCGCGAGTCACCGAGATCTTCGAGGCGCGCAAGCCGAAGGATCCGGCGATCATGGCCGAGATCGACGGGAAGGTCGAACTGCTCGGCGAGAAGCGCCGTGGGAAGCGGACGATCGTCGTGCGCAACGAGAGCGGCATCGAAAAGGAGCACCTCGTCACGCACGGCAAGCACCTCCGGGTGCATGCGGGCGACTACGTGAAGGCCGGCGAGGCTCTCGTCGACGGACCACTCGTGCCGCACGACATCCTCCGCATCTCGGGCGAGGAGGCCGTGCAGCAGTACCTGGTCCGCGAGATTCAGAACGTCTATCGCAGCCAGCGGGTCGAGATCGACGACAAGCACATCGAGATCATCGTGTCGCAGATGCTGCGCAAGGTGAAGATCGAGACGGTGGGCGACACGAGCCTCCTGCCCGGAAGCGTGCTCGACAAGTACGAGTTCCGTCAGGCGAACGAGCGGCTCAAGGACTGCCTGCGGATCACCGAGACCGGGGACAGCGAGTTCGCCGTCGGCACGATCGTGCCGAAGGATGCCCTCGCGCAGGCCAATGCCCAGATCGAGGCACTCGGCGGCGCGGCCGCGAAGGGAGCAAAGCCCAAGGCCGCGACGGCGAGCACGCAGCTGCTCGGCATCACCAAGGCCAGCGTGCAGAGCTCGAGCTTCATTTCGGCCGCCAGTTTCCAGGAGACGACGAAGGTGCTCACCGAGGCCGCGCTCGCCGGCAAGGTGGACAACCTCGTGGGCCTCAAGGAGAACGTCATCCTGGGCCACCTCATCCCGGCCGGCACGGGCTTCGAGACGTTCCAGTCTGCCGAGGTGCGGGTGCGGCCGGAGGCGCTCGACGCCCTGCGGATCGATCGGGAGAACGTGCTCACCCGGCACTTCCCGCTGCTCGAGGCGGCGGCCGAGGGCTCGGCCCCGGCCGCGGACGAGCAGGGCGGGGATGTCGCGACGCTCGAGGCGAGGCCGGGGGACGACGGCGACGACTGACCTGCGGGCGGCGATTTGAAACCCGCCGGCATGCGAACTACGGTCATGGAACGGGGTTCGAGGCACCCCACCAACCGGAGGATTCGCGATGTCGTCGCATGTGCCGCTGGGTCCGCAATCGATCGTCTGCCTGCTGGCGTGCCTGTGGTCCGTCACGGCGACGGCGCAGGTGCTCCCGTTCGATCCGTACGCGGAATTTCAGGAGGCGCCCCCTCCGGTGCTCCCGGACGGCACCCTGCACTGGGGCACGTTCTTCAAGTCCCAGTCCCTGGAGCAGAGCTACCGTCGGCTGTGGAGCCTCGGGGCCTGCCGGGGGACGAACAAGGCGATCACCATCCCGGTCGAACGCAACAAGGTGATCGTGGACCGGCTTCCCGAAGCGGAGTACCGGGGATTCGTGCGTCAGGCGATGGGCGGGAATACCGGCGGCGTCATCGCGTTCTCGGAACAGGCTGGCGACCCGGCGCGTGCACCGGTCTTCTTCGCCCAGTTGCATCCAGCGGGCGTGACCAGGGTGGTGGTTACGGGGCCCACGTCGGTGCGGTCGTTGGCGGCCGGCATGACCGTCCGGCTGCGCACGACCGTGGACGAGCGCGGTCAGGCGGCCGAACCGGCAAAGCACATCGAGGTCATCACGCTGCCCCCCGACTTCGAGCCCGACGCCGTCCGTCCGGGACAGAGGGACACGATCGTGGGCCGCATCCTTCGCGTGCGGCCAGACGCCATGCTCGTTCAGGTGGCCGCGGGCCGGGTGCGGCGCGTGACGGTGCCGCTCGGCGACGAGACCGAGGTCGTCGTGGATGCGTCGGAAATCGACCGCATCGAGCCGGGTGACGCCATCGACGTCAAGGGCAGGCTGTGGACAGGTGAGGGGAGTGTCGGTGCCGGAACGATCTTCGTGTCGAACGTGACCGTCACGAAGCACGGGCCCGGCCGCGACCCCGAGGGGTTCGCCGCCGTCGAGGCGGAGCGGCCGTGACGATATCGTGACGCGCCCCACGTCCGGTCGGACGGCGTGACGCGACCGGACCGAGCGACGCGGGCATGATCGCCGCCGGGGCCGATGGCTGCGGCTCGTACCACCCGTCTTTTTCCGGGTGCCCCGAGTCTCTACAGTACGGTTCTCGTCAGGGGGTCGTGCGGAGGGGTCCGCACCGCGACCAGCCGTTCCCACGGTTCCAGCACGAGCCATGCCGCAGCGGAAAACCAGATGGGTCGTGACGGAAGGGCATGACGCCCCGGTCCACCAGGTGGCGGCGCGGACCATCCGTGCTCGCCTCGACGCGGTGTGGGCGGACGTGCTGGCCGCGGTCCGGAACGAACGTGATCCCGAGTCGGTGCACCGCCTGCGGGTCGCGACCAGGCGTACCCTGGCGGCGCTCGACGCCTTCGAAGACCTGCTTCCCCCGAAACGGCGCACCTGGTTCGTGAAGCGTCTGCGTCGTCTGCGTCGGGCTGCGGGGGAGGCCCGCGACCTCGACGTGCTGGCCCTGCGCCTCGCGAGCGAGCCCGGGACGGGCCGGAGCCGGAGCGGGTCGCGTCAGGCGAGGGAGGCTCGGGATCGGCTCGTCGGCATGCTGGCGCGCCAGCGTGCCGCGTCACGCGAGCCGATTCGCGCCTGCTACGAGGGTCTGCTCGATGCGGATTGGCAGGGACACGTCGACGAACTTCTCGCGCGGATCTCGTCCGGTCGTCGCGCGCCGACGTTCAGTCGCTACGCGGCCCGACGCTTCCGCCCGATCGTCGCGCGGTTCTTCGACAAGGCCGACCGGAAGATGCGCACGGCCGATGAGATTCACGAGCTGCGGATCGAGGGCAAGAAGCTGCGCTACGCGCTCGAAATCTTCGCGACCGTCTTCCCGGCATCGACCCGCGCCCGATGCCAGGAGGCGCTCGAGCGACTGCAGAAAACCCTCGGCGACTTCACCGACCACGCGTCCGCCGCGGATCGGTTCCGCCGCTGGTCGCAGCAGGATGCGATGAGCGGGGATCGGGAGGCGCTCGCGGCTCTCCAGCGGGAGGAGAACCGACTCGCCCGCGACGCGCGGAAGCTCTTCGTCACCTGGTGGAACCCGGCGCGCCGGCGGCGGCTGCGCAGGACCTTCGAAAACTCCCTGCGGCAGGCGACGGCATGACGCGTCGCCGCGTCGATGACCGCACGTCGCGCGAGGGGCCGGGCGGTTCGGCGATCGTCAAGGCCGTCGTCCTCGGGCTGGTCCTCGCGCTGCTGCTCGGGCTGGCGGGTCGCTGGGCCACGTCGAGCGCGCGGCGACCACCCTCGGCATGGTCGACGACCGGCTCCTCGCCGCCGGGCCTCGACGGGCCCGACCTGTTTCTTCCCACACAGGTGCCGTCGGGACGGACCGCACCCGGTGAGCCGCCGGAGGGCATGCGCTGGATTCCCGGCGGTGCGTTTTCGATGGGATGCACCGATCCGCGCGGGCTGCCTGACGGCGGCCCCGATCCCATGACGGACGCCAGGCCGGTGCATCGCGTGCAGCTCGGCGGCTTCTGGATGGACGCCACCGAGGTGACCAATCGTGACTTCGCCGCCTTCGTGGAGGCGACGGGCTACGTCACCGTCGCCGAGCGAGCACCACGGCCGGAGGACTTTCCGGGTGCTCCGGCCGAGAACCTGGTCGCCGGGTCGATCGTCTTCACGCCTCCTGACGAGCCCGTGCCGCTGCGGGATGTGACCGGGGCGGCCCATCTGCGGTGGTGGAAATACGTGCCCGGGGCGTGCTGGAACCATCCCGAGGGCCCTGCGTCGACGCTCGCCGGACGCGAGGAGCATCCCGTGGTGCATGTCGCCCACGAGGATGCGTCAGCCTATGCGAACTGGGCCGGCAAGCGACTGCCGACCGAGGCCGAGTGGGAGTTCGCCGCGCGGGCCGGCCTCGCGGGAGCGACGTATCCGTGGGGCGAGGCGTTCCGCCCCGACGGCGTCTGGATGGCCAACACCTGGCAGGGTCGATTTCCGACCGAGGACACCGGTGAGGATGGGTATCGGGGCATCGCTCCGGTGGGACGGTTTCCCGCGAACGGATATGGGCTTCACGACATGGCGGGGAACGTCTGGGAGTGGTGTGCCGACTGGTATCGCCCCGACACGTATGCCCGGGATGCGGGGGCTGCGGGCGATCCGCCGGCCGTCGATCCGCGCGGGCCGGTCGACAGCTTCGATCCACAGGAGCCCGGCCAGCCGAAGCGCGTGCAGCGGGGCGGATCCTTCCTGTGCAATGCGTCGTACTGTGCGCGGTACATCGTCGGCACGCGAGGCAAGGGGGAAATCTCCAGCAGCACGAATCACATCGGGTTCCGCTGCGTGAAGGACATCGCGCGGCAATCCGCATCGGCCCCGCGGGTCACGGCTCCGGACACCCCGTGACGACCCGCCCCACGATGGCGCGGGGCGACCGCCAGCCGGCCCGACGGGTTGCGCCGGTCACCGCTTCATCAGTTTTTTCAGGCCGGCGAGCGTGCGCGTGTTCACGACATCGGCCGCCGTGAGGCCCGCGCGGCGGGCCTGGAGGACGCCGCACCGCATGACGTCGAGGCCGTGCGTCGAGTGCGCGTCGGTGGAGATCACCAGTCGCACGCCGGCCCGCTTCGCCGCGGCGGCATGGCGATCGTCGAGGTCGAGTCGCCACGGATTGGCGTTGATCTCGAGGAACGTCCCGGTTCGGGCGGCCGTCTCGATGACCGCCTCGATGTCCACGTCGTAGGCCGGGCGCCGGTTGATCAGGCGACCCGTCGGATGGCCGATCACGTCGACGTTTGGGTTCTCGAGCGCCTCGACGATGCGGGCCGTGATGCGTTCACGCGGCTGGCTCTGTCCGTAGTGCAGGCTGGCCACGACCCAGTCGGCCTGCTCCAGCACGTCATCGGGGAGGTCGAGCCCCCCCTTCTCCAGCATGTCCACCTCGATGCCCTTCAGCACCACCAGCGGCGGCGGGCCGGACGCGGCCAGGGACTCGTTGAGCCGATCGATCTCACCCCACTGGTGGAGCAGCCGTTTCCGGTCGAGCCCACGCGCCATCGTGACCCGCTGCCCGTGATCCGTGATCGCGATGTAGCGCAGTCCACGGGCGACCGCCGCCCGGACCATGTCGGCGAGCGTATCCTCGCCGTCGGTCGCCGTGGTGTGCATGTGCAGGTCGCCGCGCATGTCGGCGAGCGTCACGAGGTCGGGCAGCGCGTCCCGCTCCGCGAGGGCGATTTCGTCACCCCCCTCGCGGATCTCGGGCGGAATCCAAGGCAGGCCGACCGCCCCGTAGACCTCCTCCTCGGTGCGTCCGGCGATCGACTCGCCCTTCCCCGTCGTGTCGGTCGTCAGCCGCGTGACGCCGTATTCGTTGATCGACAGGCCGCGATCCCGGGCTCGTGCACGCAGCGCGACGTTGTGCTCCTTCGACCCTGTGAAGTACTGCCACGCCGCGCCGAATGCGTCCGCATCGACCACCCGCATGTCGATCTGCACGTCGTGCGGCCCGCGCACGCTCGTCTTCGTATCCCCCTCGAGCAGCACCGCTGACGTCTCGGGCCATGATCGCAGCCGCTCCCTCACGGCCTTCGGATCGGTGCTTTCCACGAGCAGGTCGAGATCCCCGACGGTCTCGCGGCCGCGGCGCCAGCTGCCCGCCCCTTCGACGCGGCGCACCTCGGGACAGCCGCGCATCCATGCCATCAGGCCCTGCACGATGGCATCGGCGTCCGCCCAGAGCATCCGGTCATGCTCCGGGCTCTTCGCGAAGGCGATGTTGTCGAGGATGGCCGCCTGCGTCTTGGCGCCGAAGCCCTTGACCCCCGCCACCCGTCCGTCGCGGCACGCACGCTCGAGCCCGTCGAGTGAGTCGATCGTGAGTGCCTCGATCAGCGATTTCACCTTCTTCGGGCCGAGGCCGGGGACGCGCATGAGTTCGAACGCCACCGCGGGCACCTCGCGCTCGAGTTCCTCGAGCAACGGCAGGCGTCCGGTGTCGAGCAGGGTCTCGATCTTGCCGGCGAGATCCGCGCCGATCCCGTCGAGATCGGTGAGCGAGCGCGATGCGTCGGCCCGCACCGAGGCGAGTGACTCCACGAGGCTGCCGATCGAGCGGGCCGCATTGCGATAGGCCCGGACGCGAAAGACATTGCCTCCCTGGTATTCGATCAGGTCGGCGACGTGGTCGAAGACGGCGGCGATCGCGTCGTTGGTCATGGGCGAGGCTGGTCCGGCCGATCGCCCGCAGTCTACGCGTTCGTGGCGACCGAAGGTGGCCGCCCCGCCGACGAGGAGGATCGCCGCCTACTGCGTGAGGCGGGTCGGGAGCACCGCCGTGGGATAGCCCGTGCTGAAGCCGCGCTGCGGCACGACCGTCGGCTGGAACACCGGCTGGGGCACCGGCTGCCATGACGTCGTGTGGCCGGTCGGAGCGAGCAGCCGGGGGAAGGCTCCGGTCGCCGATGTGGGACCGGTGCCAGGCACGGTCGGCATCATGGCGGGTGCCGCGGCCCCTGTCCCGGATCCCGAGGGTGCGACCGGTGACGGGGAGTACGTGCCGCTGCCGTGCGGCAGGCCGCGAGCCGCGCCGGGGGCGCCGAGCGCGGGCG